>JAYSRU010000022.1:0-19718 GCA_043720875.1 Crocinitomicaceae bacterium | reverse complement strand
AACCGATAACGGACTTTGGACACGAAGAGATACAATTACTAAAAACTACGGAAATCCTACAATTCAATTTACAGATCCGGCTTCGACGCTTGCTAATTGGACGGGAAATTGGTTTACGACGAACGCTACTTTCGTTTCGTCACCAACCTGTATTACTGAAAGTCCGGCAGGAAACTATTCAAATAATTCTTACGACTCAACAACCCTGATACAAACCTTTGATTTGACTGGAGCTACAAATCCTAAGGTTACTTTTTACACTAAGTTTGAGATCGAAAACAATTATGATTATACTCAATTTCAAGTTTCTACAGATAATGGAGCTACCTGGAACGGGCAATGTGGTAACTATACCAATACGGCTGTTTCTGGAGGTGTTCAACCCGTTGGAACTCCGATTTATGACGGTTTCCAATCGACATGGGTACAAGAAGAAATTAGCTTGAGTCAATACATAGGGTCTACTGTCAAATTCAGATTTGTATTCCGTTCGGATGGTGGAGCGCGTGAAGATGGTTTCTTCTTTGATGACTTCCAAGTGTATTATACGGCGCCAATTGACAATTCGTCTTTAGATGAAATTACATTGATCAATTCACACCCGAATCCGGCAAACGACAAGGTTACTATTTCTACCAGCAAAAGCATAAATGCTGGAACGATCTCGATTTTAGACCTTAATGGTAAAATTGTTAAATCAGAAAAAGTAACTTCTAACACCAATCAAGTACAATTCAACGTAAGTGATTTGCCACAAGGTGTTTACCATGTTCAACTTTCAGATGCTGGATTTTATGCTAAAACTGCTCGTTTGGTAGTTATTCATTAATTCTAACTACACGCATTAAAAATCTCATGTCAGTTTACGGCATGAGATTTTTGTTTTTTCTCATTCCATTTTCGTAAAACTAGTAAGTGAATCCTATTTTATTAACCACTAAGGAATGTAACTATCGCTTCCATTCTACCTACAAAAACTTGATATCACAAATTGTAACATCAAGTTAATTTGAATTCACAATTCTTAAAATCAGTGATCAAAAAAAACGAAGCAATAACGTGTTCCATTTCCCCAACTTTCACAAAACCTTCCCATTTCCAAAAAAAAAAACGAACAAAAAAAGAGGCGAACATATACTGTTCGCCTCTTTTCATTTTAGTAAAGTTATTTTATTTCATGAATAACATTTCACGGAACTTAGGCAATGGCCACATTTCATCGTCTACTAACATTTCCAACTTATCTGCATTGTAACGGATGTCGTCAAAGAAGACACGTACCTTATCGCAATAAGCAAAGGCTTTGTCGCGTGCATGCTCCAAGTTATTAGCTTTCTTTCGTGCATCTAACATTTTTTCGTTGAGCGAACTTAACGCATTGCTGTGTTTTGCTATTTTTTGAATTAGATCAATGCTGTTTTTAGCTGCAACGGCTCCTTCTTTTTCTCCTAAGACAGAACGCAAGCCTGTTACATTTGCAATTAATTTGTTTTGATATTCGATTACCGCAGGTAAAATCATGTTTTGCGTAATTTCGTTCATCAAACGTGCTTCAATCTGAATTTTCAATACGTAGTTTTCGAATTCAATTTCTTGACGTGCGTCAATCTCACGACCCGATAATACATTTAAATCAGAGAATAGTTTCTGAACCCCTTTATCTGCCCAAACATCTAAGGCACGTGGCGTATCTTTCAAATTCTCTAATCCTCTTTTTTCAGCTTCAGCAACCCACTCGTCTCCGTAACCGTTTCCTTCAAAACGTATCTTTTTCGATTCTTTGATCAACTTTTGCAATTCTTTTAAAATCGCCTCATCTTTCACATCACCTTTATCGATACGCTTATCCACACTTACTTTGAAATCCATCAATTGCTTGGCAACGATTGTATTCAAGACACACATGGCATGGCTACAATTTGCAGAAGAACCAACCGCTCTAAATTCAAACTTGTTACCTGTAAATGCAAACGGTGAAGTTCTGTTTCTGTCTGTATTGTCCAACAAAATTTGTGGAATTTTACCGATGTTCAATTTCAATTCCGTTTTATCTTGTGGTGTCATTTTACCCGCTTTTACAGAAATCTCGATATCATCCAACAATTGCGTTAATTGTGTACCGATAAATGTAGAAATGATTGCCGGTGGCGCTTCATTAGCTCCCAAACGGTGATCATTACCCGCAGTTGCAATACAAGCACGCAACACTCCTGCATTGTCATGAATTGCTTTAATTGTATTTACGAAGAATGTTAAAAACTGAAGATTCGATTTTGGATTTTTGCCTGGCGCTAATAAATTAACTCCTGTGTTCGTACTCAAACTCCAATTGTTGTGCTTACCTGAACCATTTACACCAGAGAACGGTTTCTCGTGCAACAATATTCTGAAATTATGCTTGATCGCAATTTTTTCAAGAATATCCATCAATAACAAATTGTGATCATTCGCTAAATTACATTCTTCAAATATCGGAGCACATTCAAATTGCATAGGAGCAACTTCATTATGTCTTGTAGTAACCGGAATACCTAAACGAATCGATTCATTTTCGAAATCACGCATAAAAGCTTCAATACGCTCTGGAATTGAACCAAAATAATGATCTTCCAATTGCTGACCTTTTGCCGATGCATGACCGAACAAGGCTCTACCTGTCATCATGATATCTGGACGCGCATTATACAATGCAGCATCAATCAAAAAGTATTCTTGCTCCCAACCTAAGGTTGTGTTTACTTTAGTGACATTCTTATCAAAGTACTGACATACTTCAATAGCTGCAGCATCAATCGCATGCAACGCTTTTAATAATGGCATTTTATAATCCAAAGATTCACCCGTATAAGAGATGAAAATCGTAGGAATACAAAGCGTTTTACCGATAATAAATGCTGGAGAAGAAGGATCCCAAGCTGTATAACCTCTGGCTTCGAATGTATTTCGAATTCCACCATTTGGAAACGAAGATGCATCTGGCTCTTGCTGAACCAACAAATCTCCCGAAAAACGTTCGATCGCTTTCCCTGGACCTACAGGTTTAAAAAATGCATCATGCTTCTCAGCGGTTGAACCAGTTAAAGGCTGAAACCAGTGTGTATAATGTGTCACACCTTTGGTAAGTGCCCAATCTTTCATCGCCGAAGCAACTTGATCTGCAATGTTACGGTCAATTTTGATTCCATTAGCCGACGCACCCATAATGCTTTTAAAAGCCTCTTCGGGTAAATATTCACGCATTACTTCTTGATGAAATACTGCTTCACCATAAATGGTTGAAATTTTGTCTATACTGTTTGAATGATTTGGAACCCTATCCAATACATCTTGCACTGCTTTTTTTCGTAAATGAGCCATATTTTACATTTTTTTGACAAATGTACTTCAAATTTAGGGGGTCAATTCTTTTTTTTATACTTTTTTATTAACTTTTATTAAAAATTTAGGGGGCAATGCTAAAAAATTCAGATTTTTACAAATGAAATATTTTAACGATTCCAAAATAATTAAAAATAAGTTCCGTTCTTTCGTCATGCGCCTTTTACTCCTCCTTACTCCGGTATTCTTTTTAAGTTCTTGCTTCTTGTTGTTTCCTTCAGATTCAGAGAGTCCAACTTCAAATCTATCTATTTCTCACAAGAGCTATACTGGATTGTTAGGAAATGAAAACGTTGAAGGAACAATAAACAATTGTGGAAGTACTACCGTCTATGACATCAAAATAAGAGCAACGGTACATTTATTTTCTGGAAAAACCGACGTTTCTGAATTTACAGTGAGCGCTGGGGTTCCGTCGCATTCAAGTATTGCTTTTCAACAAAAAATATATGTTTCTGACAGTAACGGAAAAATTGATTTGTGTATTATTGGTGGGCGGTATTAGGTGACTTCGACAAGCTCAGTCACCTTAATGAGTTAAGTTGCTTTTATCAGTTTACTTCTTGAGCAAGAAGCCACATATCGAAAGCTTAAGTAAATTATTCTTTTAATCATTCACGTTTTGGTAAACTCAATCACTGTAATACATCTCTACCTATTACACACTAATTTTTATCAAAAAAAAGACTGCTAAACCTTTGATATTCAAAGAAAAGACGTATCTTTGCACTCCAAAATTGGAAACCTGCGCCTCAGCAGGAATTATTTATACTTCTAAGAACGAGGCACTTAGAATACAATCTTAAGCCAAAATGGCCAAAAAAGTAGAAGCGCAGGGAACTGCCGATTTTAACTGGGATTTATTAGCAAACGACGGGTATACGCTTATCCAACGTTCAGAATTAGCTGATATTTACGGTAAAACACTTACTTCATCTAACGAGAAGCAAGTAATTGATGGTACTGTAGTAGCAGTTACCAAAAAAGAAGTTGTAGTAAATATTGGCTACAAATCTGAAGGAGTTATTCCAATTAACGAATTCCGTTACAATCCAGAATTAAAAACTGGTGATACTGTAGAGGTTTTTGTTGATTTACTAGAAGACAAATCAGGTCAATTGGTGATTTCTCACCGTACTGCACGTATGCACAACGCATGGTTGAAAGTAAACAATGTTCTTCACACAGGAGAAATCATTACTGGATTCGTGAAATGTCGTACTAAAGGTGGTTTGATTGTAGATGTATTCGGTTTAGAAGCATTCTTACCAGGATCGCAAATCGATGTTAAACCGATTCGTGATTACGATATCTATGTTGGTAAAAACATGGAATTCAAAGTTGTTAAAATCAATCAAGAATTTAGAAACGTTGTTGTTTCTCATAAAGCATTGATCGAAGCAGAAATCGAAGAGCAGAAAAAAGTAATTATTTCTGGTTTAGAAAAAGGTCAAGTATTAGAAGGTACAGTTAAGAACATTACTTCATACGGTGTATTCATCGATCTTGGAGGTGTAGACGGATTGGTACACATTACAGATCTTTCTTGGGGTCGCGTAAACCACCCAGAAGAAATGTTAGAGTTAGATCAAAAAATCAATGTTGTAATCTTAGACTTTGATGATGAGAAAAAACGTATTGCATTAGGTATCAAACAATTACTTCCTCATCCATGGGATGCTTTTGACACAAACTTAAACGTTGGTGACAAAGTTGTAGGTAAAGTTGTTGTTTTAGCTGACTATGGTGCTTTCGTTGAAGTTGCTCCAGGAGTAGAAGGTTTAATCCACGTTTCAGAAATGAGCTGGAGTCAACATTTACGTTCGGCACAAGACTTCTTGAAAGTTGGAGATAGCGTTGATGCTGTAGTATTGACATTAGATCGTGAAGAACGTAAAATGAGTTTGGGCATCAAGCAATTGATGGAAGATCCATGGAGTGCAATTGAAGCGAAATTCAGCGTTGGTAGCAAGCACGAAGCGAAAGTTCGTAACTTCACTAACTTTGGTGTTTTTGTTGAATTAGAAGAAGGAGTTGATGGATTAATCCACATTTCTGACCTTTCTTGGCAAAAGAAAATCAAACACCCTTCAGAATTCTGTAAGGTGGGTGATGCTATGAATGTAGTTGTATTGGAAATCGATCGTGAAAACAGAAGAATTTCTTTAGGACACAAACAATTAGAAGAAAATCCTTGGGATGTATTTGAAACTATCTTCGGAGAAGGTTCTGTACACACTGGAACTATCATCGACTTGAAAGACAAAGCAGGAATTGTTGCTTTACCTTATGGAGTTGAAGGATACTGTCCATCTAAGCACTTACGTAAAGAAGACGGAAGCAACGCTAAAGTTGAAGACACACTTGAATTTAAAGTGATCGAATTCAGCAAAGAAGCGAAGAAAATCGTTATTTCTCATACACGTATGTTCGAAGAAGGAGAAGACAAACCAACTGCTTCATCTACTGCATCAGCTCCAAGAACTGGAGGTGCGCGTAAGAGTGGTGGTGAATCATCAGGTACTTCACAAGCTGTTAAAGCTGTAAATCAAAACAATGAGAAATCTACATTGGGTGATTTAGATGCACTTTCAGCATTGAAAAGCAAAATGGAAGGCGAAGGAAAATAATTCTTCACCCAACACATGATTGAAAAGTCTGGCAGTAATGTCAGACTTTTTTTTTGTTTCTGTATGGAAATTACGTCTACATTTGTTCCGATGAAAAAACTCTACACGCTAATTTTTAATGTGAGCCACTATTATTTCTTTTTTTCTGGGAGCCATCGGTACAATGGAATAATATTATTTTTGCCCCTATTCTTCACGTTGTTTTTTAGTGTTTTTTACAACCTATTACTCGCTTCATTTTTCACAGACATACACGAATATTTCATAGTTAGCCATATCTGCGGGTTCATCACCTTCTTGCTTTATGCACTCTATTATTTTCTGTATGAAGACAACGATGACAAACAAATTACCCGAAAAAAAATTATAGCTTACATCATCGCCTGGGCAATTCTTATTGGTTTCATGTATTTATGGTATGTATACCTACTTCCAGAAATATTACCAGATACCTTGTCTTATAAAAGATAAACCCACTAAAATTAGTTTCTTTCCTTTTATTCGGGAAAGTATGAAAGCATTTTTAGCAGTATTCAAATAGGAATATTATTCCACGGTAATGGTGCGGTTTTGGAAATTTACGCCGTCAAAAATGCGTAGCATATAAATACCATTCGATAAGTTGCTATTGATTTCAGCCGAGTTAGAAGAACCGTCCAATTTATTGAAATACACTAAACCTCCAAACAGATCATAAATAGCAACACTTGCTATCTTTCGAGATTCGTCTAAAACAACGTTAAACGTTTCCTGAGAAGGATTAGGGTAAACGCTAATGCTATGTTGCATTTCTATCTCTTCAAGACTTACCAAATCAATGGTTGGTGTGAAAATTCCTGCTTGGTAAATTTCTTTTGTCGTTTCATTTTGCACAAAACAAACCACTCGAATTTCATTTCGATCTTTTATGTTTGTTAGGTCTAACTGAAAACTCACTGTATCTGTCTCGCTAATTGCGCGGTTCAGAAGTGGCGTACCGATAGCATTTGGTATCATTTTACGCATTACGTATCCATAGCTTGTTTCAGCATTTGCACCAGGCGATACCGCGTAAGCACTTTTCAAAACAGACTTTTCAACCACCACAACGTGACCAATAATACTATCAAGGGCTTTATTGGCAACAAGTGACGTGAATTTTATGGATCCGGAAAGCTCGTTAGCTTGCATTCCTAATGCTAAAGGCACAATGTCATATCTTGGCGCTATTAGTACTCTATTGGCTACAGACGTACCGATAGAACTACCAAAAGTTGCCGTATTTCCTTGGTAAACGTTACCATCAAAAACTGAAATTGGAGTGGAATTCACACCGTAATAAGCAACACGCGCATTGGCTTCGGTTGGATTCTCAAAATGCATGGAATCATTTGCATATGGGAACAAGGTATGGTAAGAAACAACCGTGGCACTCAAAGGATTATTATATGCAAAATTGTAAATCGTTGGCACTGCAGTTGCACAAGGCGGACAACTTGAATTTGTAAATTGTTCTATAAGCACTGTTCTGGTTTGTGCATTCGCACCAGCGCTTAGTCCCAAGATAATGGCCATTGAAAAAATTACTTGCATGTTTAGTAGGTTTTATGCTTCAAATATAAGTATGATATTAATTTTTGACTGTCCGTCGAATGACAGTATATAAATTAATTGCGTCTAGTTGAATTTAAAAAAGAAGAATGTCACCGCAGCCCACTCTTTTTTAACGCCTTTTGCATACCCAATAGTAGAATAACTACTGTTTTGAACCGTTCCATCACTTTTGATATACCCAAGTGTTGAATAACTACTATTCTGAACTGTTCCATCACTTTTCACATAACCAACTGTTGAGTAGCTACTGTTTTGAATGGTGCCGTCACTTTTAATGTAACCAATTGTTGAATAACTGCTATTTTGTATCGTTCCATCACTTTTGATATAACCAACCGTGGAGTAACTACTATTTTGAATGGTGCCGTCGCTTTTAATGTAGCCGGTTGTTCCATAACTAGATGACTGAATAGTTTGCGCAAAAGTTGCCGTTACCGAAATGATACCAACAAGTGTAAAAAGTAATTTTTTCATAGTAATTAGGTTTGGATAGTTCTTGTTTTCTACAAACATACAACATAATTGGATTAATTCAACAGCAAATCAAATCTGACTATTGCAGCTACGCTTCTTTATAACAATCTAAACCTCTTATGGTTGCTGAATCTATGTCACTCGTTATTCCATTGAGTTTCCAGTCTCCATCTACACGTACAAAATGATATAAGTCTTCAAAACTTCGACTTAATACATCATCTGTCGGCTTTTGATGCTCACGCATCATTTCATCCACCATTTTCCCTGAAATATAAGCCGTAAATTCATCAGAAGTATTGTCTTTGTAATCAGAAACCCCAACTATTTCTATGTTGGTGATTCTAATGTTGTCAATAAAATTATAAATACCTGCATTTAATTGTCGATTTAATATTGCTTGGTAAAAATCTTGAAGACTTTCTGTGGCTATTTTGTCAACCAACTTCATATCCCTTTCCATCCAAGCTTTTTGCATTTCTAAAAAACAATCACGCACAAAAACTGATAGCTGTGTTCGATTCCAATAAAAATCTTCTTGTTGACTTTTTAATAAAATTTTCGAAGTTTTTAGTTCCCTATACCTTTTCACAATTTTGTATCCAAACAATAGTAAGAGAAAAAATATAGCGCTTCCAGCCAGTAACCAATAAAAGATGACATAGTCTAAATGCGTCCAAGGTCTGTTTAGCCCACCGTATCTGCCAGAACGGTACCCATAACTTCCACCACGGAAGCCGCCGCCGCCACCTCCTCCGCCGCCGCCTCCTCCTCCACCACCTCCAGCGCGTGCAAACACACCTTCAATGGCAAGAAAAACAAACAATGCAAGGAATTGAAACTTGATTTTCATTACAGCTTAACGACTTTGCCTAATCCTTCATTTTCAATGCTGACTAATGCAGGCTTACCTTTGTATCGTACTAGCCCTACTCCATTATTACTCACCTTCAAAGATTTGATAGCATTCAAGTCAGCCTTAGCTGCACCATTTCCTTCGTAGGTAATTGCATCAGCGCTAAGGTTAAATGCACGGATTAATGAAGCGCCATCACTGTCCAAACCAAATTCCAACACTTTTCCTTTAACCACTAACTCATTTGCGCCTTCAACTGCAACATCTAATTTCTTGAGTTGCAGATCCATGTTTATCAAATTTGCACCAGCTAATGTCATTTTAAGCTCCTCTTGTTTCATAGGCTCTTCTGTTTCCAAAACATTCGCGCCATTTAAAACAATGTTTTTTAAAATGCTCGCATTAACATACAAGGTGATTTTCGGCATTTTTGTGTGAGGCTTACTCTCCAACATCTTTACATACAACACCTTATCCTTAACCGAAATAGTTACTTCTTTTTCGCAACTTGGCGTAGTTTCTACTATCAATTGTGACTTTTCTGAATATCCCAATACAATTTTAAACGCACCATCCATTTGGATAGACTCAAAATGATCTACTGTTTTTTCTACCTTTTCAGGACCGTTTTTGGCCTCCGCATTATGCAAGGTTGTGTTTTCAGTACAACTTGATTTCTCTTTATTCTTGCAACTCAACAATCCGATAGATAGTAAAAGTGCAAATGCTCCAATTCGTTTCATATTTCTAACCTAATTTAAGTTTCATTCCTTTATTCAAGAAATTAAGATCCAACATTATTTTAATACGCGTTAAATAGTTTTTATTAGGATATGTAGCATCAAATTGTTTACTATAAGCCAATGGGAAATGAATTCTCGCAACGTCTTTAATATTAATACTCATACCAGCATTATACGCCGTGAGTGTTCCAATTGCTGATCCAAACACACCATATTCTGCAAAAATTCCGATAAACTTAGGTAGATAAGGCAGTTCCGCATAAAAATTAACCGTGGCTAACCAATTCGTAGTTGCTCCATAATTACTAGAAATTTTAAATGCCCCTTGGTTATCCATACGTTGTTGTGCAAATGCTCCAGAATTACTTCTTTCGAAATATACATTTTGTGCCATAACATCTTGCACACCATTTTCACCTGTCAACCCCATTGAATACGGTTCTTGATCAGAAGAAGCGGCAACATTGTACGTATAGTTTTTACCAATAAATCCACGTAATACCATCCATCTAGATTTTCCCTTTTTAAGGTAACGGTAACCATAAGACCCAGTTGCACTTAACCTTGCCATCTCATCATTATTACCTACATTTTGAACATAATCATGGCGTAAAGAAAGTCTTACGTTATGATCTGGTAAATCCAATGCTTGATTGTAACGCACAATCCCCCCCCAACGGGTTGTCGTTGTTGCATTTAAATTATCTGCTCTGTATACCATTTGAAACAACAGGTTGGAGCTGTATGGACTTTTATTCTTACGTTCGCCAATACTCATAAAAACCCAAGGTGAAACGGTAGAATAAACTCCATCCGTTGCGCGTGTGGTTATTTCGTTTTTAAAGGTTCGTAACGACATTCCAACACGCGTAAATGCTAACCTTGCTTTTGGTAAAAAAGTATATTGTAAATCCGCTAGACCCGAAATTGATTTTCTTCCGAACGAATACATCGGTGAAATGATGTAATTGAATTTATTGGGAGCCAAAACTAAGTTATGAAAAGTAGTACCCAACATAAATTTGTCATACGCATTACCTCCAATCATCAATGGTATCCAATACATATTTGAGTTTTCTGGTCGGTTGTATCCCCAAAGTGTTTTTATCTTCAGTGGTTCAACTTTGTTCAACAAACGACTCTTGTCATACGAGTTATTCGTTCTGTCAATTTCTGGAATATTATGTAATGGATCTATTGTTGCTTTCGTACTCGAATTCTCAAAAACCAATGTTCCTTTTTTAACGCCCGGTTCTAGCCATTTTGTCGCAATTATTTTATCGCCATCCATGATTGAAACAGGAATAGGTCCGTTCACTTGTCCAACGTTTTTAACTTTCACGGTAGTTGTATTTCTGTCGTTTTTAAGTGATTTAATTTTATAATCAATATGATTTGTAGTTTGCACCAAATCGTTAAACATCCAAGATAAATCTTTACCACAACTTTTTTCAATCGAAGCACGAATATCTTCCGGCTGTGGATGTTTGAATTTCCATGTTTGGTAATAATCACGCATGCATTTATCAAACAACTCATCTCCTAAATAGTCTTTTAAATAATCGAACACCAGTCCTGTTTTCTGATACATAATGAACCCATAATTAGCCCCTGTAAACTTGTCAGAATGTGTTTCCATCGGTTGATCCGCCCCCAAAGAAGCCACACCTCTAAACTGAATATCAGCACCATCGTGATGATCTAAACCGTGAAAATTGAACGCACCATTCAAAATCATGTTTGAGAATTCAGTATTTTCAGGATATTTTGTTTGAACATAACGCACCTCATTCAATGTGTTCAATCCTTCATCCATCCAACCGTGCACTCTTTCGTTTGACCCTAAAATCCCATAAAACCAATTGTGTCCTACTTCATGCACAATCACAATTTCTAACTGCATATCAGAACTAGAATTTCCAATTACGGTTACATTTGGATATTCCATTCCACCTCCAGCAGCAATGGTTCCATCAATTGCCGTAGCTTGATTATACGGGTAATCACCATTCCACTTAGAATAATAGAAAATAGCATCATTCATATACTCAATTGAATTCTTCCATCTCATTGCATTTTTAGGCGTGAACATGGTATAGGTTGTAACCATCTCACCGGTTTCTGGCAATTTAACTTCTCCCATTAACACTTGGAATCTTTTATCCGCAAACCAAGCAAAATCATGTACTTTACTTTGCTTGTAATGCAAGGTTTTCCATTCTGTACTGCTTTTAGGGAAACGATTTGCCATCGTATCCTTCTTATCAAAATTGTATTTATTGTTGGTGTAATTCAATTTTGTATTCTCATTTTCTTGCCTCAAAAATGCCACTTCCGATTCTGTTTGTAAATCTCCTGTTGCTGCAACCAAGTAATTTTTTGGAACCGTAATTTTAACATCAAATGAACCATACTCAGAATAAAATTCTCCTTGATTTAAATAAGGCATTTGATTCCATCCGTTTTTATCATAAACTGCAGGTTTCGGATACCATTGTGTAATTTGAAATGACTCTCCAACATGTCCTAAACGTGAAAACTCAGCACTTGGAATTTTAACTTTAAAAGGAGTTGAGATTTTTACACGCGTTCCAGGAGCTAGTGAAGAATTCAAGTAAAGTTTAACAATGTCAATATGTTTAGTATCGTATTCCCATTTCAATGAAACTCCGTTAACTTTAAAATCCAAAGAATCGATCCATCCGCGATCCACTTCTTTTGCAAATGTCAAACTACCGTCACCGCCACTATATTTCTGCTTTGCAAGCGCAGTGCTCCCATCTTTATAAGCATTTGGCCAAACGTGAATGTATAAAAAATCCAGTGCCTGTGGAGAATTGTTGACATATTCAAATTCTTCGAAGGCAGTTAACGTATTCGTGACATCGTTGAGTTTGACATCGATTTTATAATTAACTTCTTGTTGCCAATATTGTGCGTTAACTCGATTTGAAATTAGCACTACAAGCAAAAGTATAAGATACTTCATAGGTGAGTTTTTTTAATTTTTTATAAAAATAATACTTTCAACTCGGATATCCCACAGCTTATTACCAGCGGTTCAAAAAATCATTGAATTGTGCTCAAAACTGTTGAGAAGATATTTCATCATTTCTATTGATACAAAAATTCAAGGTAAACCAACTGATTAATCGACAATTTCAAGCTTTGCAAATTTAAGCATGATTGTTTTTTGCCCAACATTTGGGAAGAAAATCACAGCTTTTTGATCTTGTTTCTCGCCAGATAACCCTACAACTTTTCCTTTTCCAAAACGATCATGTACCACATTGTACCCCACTTTAAGGTGAAGATCAATGGATCCAGTTTTACCAGCATCACTGATTTGAGAAACGGGCTTTAAATTCGATGGAATAGTTGTGGCTTGCGCTGGATTTGATTTTGAAACCAAACGCGAAGCGGGAGAAAAACTGTTAGAACCCATTGGTCGCGCCATGCCTCCAGCCATCAGTGACCGACCTCCAGAAGCATTTGAATTTCCTTGACGTGTTACGTAATCTTCGTCAATTTCATCTATAAATCTACTCGGTTCACAGGTTTGAATATTGCCAAATTTGAAGCGCGTCGTAGCGTAGGAAATTGTGCACGTTTTTTCTGCCCTGGTTAATGCAACATAGAACAACCTTCTTTCTTCCTCTAAGTCTTCTCTCGCATTTAATGCCATGATACTTGGAAACAAATTTTCTTCCAAGCCAACCAAGTGTACATGAGTAAACTCCAAGCCTTTACTAGCGTGAATTGTCATTAATGTGATTTTGTTTTTATCCTCTTCTTTATCCTTATCTGCATCTGTCAGTAATGCTACATCAATCATAAAATCAGCCAAAGTAGAACCTCTATCACTGTCTTCATTCTGCAATTGCTCTGCTGTAAATTCTTGTATACCGGCTAGCAATGCTTGAATATTTTCATAATGGCCAACACCTTCAGGCGTTTTATCATCGTATAGTTCTTTCAAGATACCAGAAGTTTTAGCAATCTCTGAAGCTAATTCATGCGCAGTAGAAGTTTCTAATTGCGCAGAATAACTTTTAATCGTTTGCACAAATTGGTCAATTTTCATGCGTGCACCCGTTGTTATAGAAATTGGGAATTGGTTTGGCGACGATATGATATCCCACAAACTAACCTCATACTGACTAGCAGCTATTACAATTTGCTCTATGGTTGTTTGCCCAATGCCACGTTTCGGATAATTTATTACCCGTTTTAAAGCTTCCTCATCATTTTGGTTGGCGCTTAACCGAAAATAAGCTATTAAATCTTTAATTTCTTTTCGTTGGTAGAAACTCAAGCCACCATAAATTTTATAGGGCAAATTAAGTTTTCGAAGGCTCTCCTCAAATGAACGTGACTGACTATTTGTTCTATAAAGTATGGCAAAATCAGAGTATTGTCTTCCCTCTTCATGCTTTTTATCAAATATTGCACTCGCAACCATTCGCCCCTCTTCGTTATCACTGTTGGTTCTGATTATGGCAAGATTTTGACCACGTTCATTATCTGTCCAAACGTTCTTTTGAATTTGATCTTTATTCTTGGCGATTACACTATTGGCAGCCTCAACAATAGCTTGCGTACTCCTATAATTTTGTTCTAATTTGAAGACACTAAAATCAGGATAATCTACCTTAAAATTTAATATATTTTGGATATTTGCGCCTCTAAATGAATAAATAGATTGTGCATCATCCCCGACAACACAAAGGTTTTCATTACGTGCAGCAAGTTGTTTTATGATCAAGTATTGCGCGTAATTCGTATCCTGGTACTCATCCACTAGGATGTATTGAAACTTGTTTTGATAATAGCTCAATACATCCGGAAAATTGTACAATAACAAATTGGTTTTAAATAAAAGATCATCGAAATCCATTGCTCCTGCCTTAAAACAACGCTGATCGTATGCTTTGTAGATTTTGAAAATATCTGGTTTCGCAGACGCAGCATCATCCATCAAAATGTCTTGATTTTCAGCATAAGCATCCGGTGTAATTAAATTATTTTTCGCTGTTGAAATACGATTGTAAACCATCCCGGGCTTGTATATCTTATCATCAAGTCCCATTTGTTTGATAATATCTTTGAGCAGACTCTTAGTGTCTTGCGTGTCATAAATCGTAAAATTTTGCGGATAACCTATTCGCGCCGCATTTTGTCTTAAAATTCTTGAAAAAACAGAGTGAAAAGTACCCATCGTAATACTTCTAGCTTCTGTATCACCAACAATGGTTGAAATACGATGATTCATCTCCTTTGCGGCTTTATTGGTGAACGTAAGCGCCATAATATTGAAAGGATCAACCCCTTCCTTCATCATGTGCGCTATTCGATACGTTAAAACTCGAGTTTTACCTGAACCTGCACCAGCAATTACCATTACCGGACCTTTGATATGTTCCACGGCAGCCCTTTGAGACGGGTTTAATGAGTCTAAATAATTCATGCTACGAAATTAAGAAAGAAATAATGATTCTACTCGAAAATTACATCCTTTTTGTCTTTAAATTTCTCTTTTATTCATCATTTTTTAAATGTTTCATAACTACTGAAAATAATATCAAAAAATAATCAATTTCTTAGAAACAGTTCTTTAATTTTGAAGCATGAAAAAAATATTAGTTTTAATTCTACTCACACTTCCATTTATCATCAATTCATGCATGCTAGAGGAGGTTAAAACTATTGAGCGTAATGAATTGAGCGTCTTGTTATCAAACGATCTGCTTAAAGACACTTCATTTCTTAAAGAAATTGGAAGAAAAGCCAACCTGAGTTTGACATTTTATAAAGAGGATTCCGTCTATAAGAATAAAGTTTCCTTCGACATATTATTAAGTTCAGATATTTACCGAAGTTCAAATCAATGGGGAGGATTGTTTACACAAATTGACCGTAAAATTTTAAAACAAGTTGACCAACGTTTTACAGCGAAAAACCGAACATGGCTTGGCATATGTTACAACCCTCACTTGGTAATGGTTGCAAACTCTATTTCGGAAGACTCTCTCCAATTAATGAACGATTTAGGCTTGCCCCAATGGCAAAATGCCATACAATTTCCATCAAAACGAAACGCCTTAAGTCTGAGTATGCTCTACCAAGCCGCACTTAAACTTGGTGAAAACAACGCGGTCAAACTTCATAAAACTATTGCGAAAGGAGATTCGTTACGTTTTTACGACACACTTTACACTGCAGCAAATCATTTAAAAACCAATCGATTTACAGGAATTTATACAACACAACGAGATTACATCCAATTAAAGAGAGACACAAGTTTTTCCAACTTTAAACCTCATTTTTTATGGCAAAACAACGGTGGTGGCTTTTACAACTTAATGGGGATCGCTTTATTGAAAACAGGAAATAATGTCAAAAATCAAGAAAAATTTGCCAAATTATTGATTTCAAAGAAAGTTACGTATAAAATGGCAAACTATTTCGACTCCTATTCATGCACCATTCGTGCGCATGTCAACCTGAATAAATCAATCCCATACTTTCCTGCTATTCAGGAAATTCAGCCTTTTATGTGGCAAGAGCAATATCCTAGAACTTTGCGTTTTGTTAAAAAATCTTCAACCAGACATCTTAAGTGAAAAATAATTTCATCGATGTATTCATTTAGTTGGTCGTTACAAAACTAAAGTATATATTTGTTTTAAGTTAAAACTTGTTAAGATGACTCAAAAAGAAATTCTTACATACAGAATTAATTCAAGAGAACGAATTGAGATTACAAATAAGAAAACAAAAGAAATAGCAACTTTTTGTTTCTGCCTTGTCACCACTATTCTTTTAACACCGCTATTAATTGGCTATTTAACTTCCAACTTTTTGTTATTTATTGCTATTGACGCGCTAATTTTATGTCTGTGGTTCTATTTTGCGAGCAAGACCTTTAATTTATTTTCACATGCCGCTCTTCACGGAGACACATTGACATTGAAAGTATTAGGTGGTAAAAACAGAATTACTTCTGTACGCAGTATTCGTGAAATGCATTCTTATAATTTTCTTGGACGTATTAAACTAACCTATTTACGCTATTCATTGGATGGTGAGAAGGTTAAAATACTTTTATTGCACCGAAATGACGACAGACTGACTATAGATTCTGGTGAAGCGATACGAATGGCGCAACGATTGGCAAGTTAATCGATAAGAAAAGTAAAAAAAACAAACCATAAGCCGGATCCTGTATCGTCTTGGTTCGAAAACCGCAACACATTCATCATTTATCTAGTCTTGAAATCACTTTCAAGATCCATCAACCTACCCTCTGAGTTGGGCGAGTAACCCTCAAACCCCAGTTTACATGGTCTTTCAATCCGCAAGGTTTACACTGCCACAACTATCGCTAGTTGCGCGGTAGGCTCTTACCCCACCTTTTCACCCTTACCTCATCACCAAAGCAATAAGGCGGTATATTCTCTGTTGCACTAGCTGTTTCCAACATACATTGGAACCTTCTCGTTAAGAAGTGCGGTACTCTCTATTGTCCAGACTTTCCTCGTAACGTAAACATCACGCGATGAAATGGTTTGTTTTTTTTTAGTTTTTTACTATTCTATATTGCTCTGTTCCTTTTTCGGACACAATGTTTATAAAATAAATTCCTGCTGCATAAGTGCTAAAATCAATGTGTAATTGATCTTGACCCACGGTCAATTCCTGCAAAACCTCACCGTTAATTGACATTACTGAACAAGAATTTATAATTCCATTCATTTTGACATTCAATGCGTTTTGTGTAGGGTTCGGGTATATGAATAAGTCACTAAGCTCATTCGTTTCAATTCCAACATGACTGATATCTCGGTATTCGATACTAGAAACCACCTCATTTCCAAAAATTTCGGAGGTTTTAATTCTCAAGATAGCCTCTCTTTCTCCAACTGCTCTCCACTCGTATTCATAAGCTATTGGCAAATTAATCGGCACCGCTAAATCGATTGGAAAAGTAAAAATTGTATCTTGGTAAAACAATGAATCACGCTCCACGATCGTATGTTTAATTCGGATAACTGGGAAAGTACCATAAGGTGTAGTGATGTTCCCGTAACCATCCACCACTGCTGTACGATCTCTGCGTTGTAAAAAACTTGCCGCAAAAAACGGGTTAAAATCTATAAGCGTTTTTGCTTGAGCATCCCAAGAATCGCCGTATGTCGCAGTCAAATCATGTGTTTTTTCAATACTATCCGAACGAAAACCTATTGTGTTTCCAGAAACTCTCATTCCATACCCAACCGTGTTGACAGAATCAATTGCTACGCGTGTAAAAGCAAAAATACTATCAATAGTTACAGGTAAAAAACTAGTAATTTGTTGAACCGGAATGGCAGTTGATGGACGATAATACGTTGCAACATATTTCGTTGGGGCGAACGATCCGAAAGTCAAAATCGCTAAAAAACCTAAGGCATTTGGACTATTATGAACCCAGTTATCTTGAGAAGCTCTTGTTAATGTTGAATAATCCCAAGATTGACTCGCACCAGTTGTGGTAATATCAATACCTAAATCTAAGTTTGCTGTACTCATCATTATATTTGAACCCGTAGTAGGGAAATCGTCTTTCGTTATGGTTATCTGAGCGACAGCATAGCTTGATAATGTAATTAAAAATGCAGATAGTAAGTGTTTGGTCATGGTTTGTATTTTTTTCAAATTTAGTTAATTATTTTTGATTCAAGTGAATCAATATTATTTCCTCAATCAATGCTGTTTCACGGCAATTTGTTTCTTTTTGCTAAATTCATAAGGCACTGCGTCGCCAATATAATATAATATGTTATGAATGCTAAAATGAAAAACAATTGTATCGTTATGCCATATCATTTCATTGCCTACACCAAGGGGAAATAAATGCCACCTTTTGTTGTTTTTGTCTAGAATAGGCTGGTGTGCACCAATGTCAACATAATAATAATAATAATGTGTTGGGGAAAAGTAACTTGACTGTTGTACTTGAATATAATTAAATTTATCATCTAAATTAGTGAAATACAATGAATCAACAATATTACTGGGGCCTATCTTTTTACCTGGAACATAAGCAATAGTCATGTCGTATAAAAATATTCCAACAGTGTCAAATACTTTATAATCACCTGCTATGTTTTCCCATTTGGTAGGCTCAACGCTTGGTGTTATGGTTGGCACTGACACTTTATCTTTTTTACAAGACAACGTCAATAGTGTTAATGCCAAATAAAAGTTTAAATTTCTCATAGTTTCTCGAATTTTTTAGTAATTCACAACATTGGAAAAGCCAATATCGTTCTGCCTTGGAAAACTTTTACTTGACCTGTAATTGGATTTCTAAGCTTGAAACTAAAATCTGAATCCAATTTTGCAACTTGCTGACTTGTAGTTGACTCAAGATACAATCCCTTCGAAATTAAGCGTGCACCAAAACTAACATTATCAATCCCTTTAGACGTCCAATAGACGCCAGACAAATCAACACAACTTACTTCCACAGCAAAATCGTCATAACTGGTTACCGTATTTTCAACTCCATCAAAATCTCGTAAGACAGTACTCGCAGTTGAAATTGAAACATATTTATTGACGGTTGACCCATTTTGAAATTTCACCGAAAATTCTACAACTTTTTGTAACCCAGTATGGGTAATTGAATCCTGATCCAAATTCGAATAAAACACACCGTCCTTCTTAACCGTAATGGATTGAATGGTCGATGTTTCATTGAGTATGGAGTATTTAAAAAATGGATTTCCTAAACCATCTGTTGCTGATATTAAATCTACATCAAAATTTCCTCCACGCTGGTGCCCGACATATATTTCTCTACAAATGCTAGCCGTGGTTGCGTTCGGAAAAACAATTTCAGCACAAACCGTATACACTCCAGATTCGAATACGCTAAATACGGGTCCTTTATCTACTCCATTCAATTTCCAATTTAAACTTGTAAAAGGCATGCCTGGAAACAAAGCACTCGAAAAAGTCATGCTCGTTGACGCCTGTGTAGGTCGCAAAGAATCAAAT
>JAYSRU010000021.1:0-19797 GCA_043720875.1 Crocinitomicaceae bacterium | reverse complement strand
TTTCGTTAAGCGCATTAACGTCAGATGGATTCAACCCATTCATTTATTTTAGATTTTAATAGATGGAGAAACAGATTAAAATACCGCACGCTAAAGTTTGGATTTTTGCAATCCTCTTGTTTTTTCTATGGATTCCATTGCTTCAGCAGAAGTTTAGATTTTTCGAAGAAAAGCCTTTATTTGGTGCAATTGTAAAAGAAATCAAGCCTACATTAAGTCTTAAAGGGATTTTGGACGATACATATCAACTAGCGTTTGAAAAATACTATAATCAAAACTTTGGTTTCCGAAACGACCTTGTTAGAATGAATAATCAAATTCATTTTTCATTTTTCAATTCCTTGAAAGCAAAAGGAGTGGTATTAGGTAAAAATGGATACTTGTATGAGGAAGCCTACATTAAAGCGTATTTAGGGTTAGATTTTGTTGGGAAGGATTCTATTCAACATGAGTTGTTTAAATTAAAAAAAATTCAAGATACGCTACAGAAACTGGATAAGCAGATTCTTATTGTTTTCGCACCAGGAAAAGGTTCATTTTTTCCAGAGTATATTCCTGATAATTATCCAAAGAATCCAATTGGCAGATCAAATTTAGCCGAGTACTTGGACCAATGTCAAGCAAAGGGAATCAATTATTTAAATTTTAACGGTTGGTTTTGCGCCATGAAAGCGACCTCGAATTATCCGCTTTACGCGAAAGGAGGAATTCATTGGAGCGAATATGGAACTTACCTTGCGATGGATAGTTTGGTGAAGTATATTGGTAGTTCAAGTCATACACCGATGCCTGTTCTAGCATTGGAAGGAATAGTAACCTATCAACAGATTTCCAACGATGATAATGACATTGGTAACGGATTGAATTTGCTTTACGACAACCCGAATTACGCCATGGCTTACCCAAAGTTGAATGTAACGCGTAGTCCTAAATTAAAATACCCAAAAGTGTTATTTGTAGCCGATAGTTATTATTGGGGCATGTTCGGTAGGGGCTATGGCACAACATTATTCGGTGGAGGAAAGTTTTTCTATTACAACCAAGAAATCTACCCGGATAGCCATGTAAAAAGCTTATTGGTTAAGGATATTAATTTGGTGCAAGAAGTTGAAAAACATGATGTGGTGATATTAATGAGTACAGATGCTAATCTAGCAAAATTCCCATATGGTTTTGTGGATCAGTTATATGAGAAGTATTTTCCTAGAAAGCGCTAAAAATTACTGGTTGATCACTGTTTGAAACACCCTATAATTTCCATTTCTCTCCCGTTTATAGTCCATTTTCGTTGGAAAACTAAGGCTAGTTTAAGATCTAGCAATGCTTGTTTTGTAATTCCTCCCTCAACAACCGAAAACCAATTATCCCAAATCACTAAATCACCTTTTTTTATTTTAGCGCTATTCGATGCAAGCAAGGGTATACTTTTTAATGTATCAAAATGATCAACGTCAAATGCAATGGCGCAATACGTATGGGTATAAACCAAACGCTTAACCTGTATGTTTTTTTCGGTAACTCGATTTCTTATTGCTTCAATAGTTTTTAAATCTGACGATTTGGTCATTGATTTTTGTGGTTCAATCGCCGCTCTGTTTGAAGTAAATGGAAATATGAAAACATAGGCGATGAGCAAATAAAACACGTAAATAAATCGAGTACGCAGCTTTTGATTTATGAAACTTTCAATCGTGTTTGCACCAATTAGCATGATGAGGGTGAAGAAGGGCGATACGCCAATCAGAACTCTAGTCAAACCCATTGAATGAAATAATCCAAAGCGCCAGAATAGGGTGTGAGCCACAAAAAACGCAACGAAAGCTGCTAGAATTAAAAGAAGTTGCCAATTGGTTTTCTTTTGCATGGCTTGAATTGCTAAAGAAATTACACCGATAATCAATAATCCAAAAAGAGGGAAACCGACAACGAATGGAAGTTGTTTGATAAAATGATCCCATTCACCAAAACCATAATGTGAAGAAGTTTGATAGGGATTCTGTGTAATAACCCAGAAAAAATCATGGTATACAAAAATCCCAACCAATGAATAAACCAAATGACCTAAGCCAAAGAACAAAATGGCTTTGAATTCTTTTTGAATGAGAAAATATAAAGCAAAAACACCAATAATAATTAGTCCTTCACTTCTTACAAAGGGAATGAAAGATAAGAGTATTGCAGCGGAATAATATGATTTCTTTAACGTGAAATAGATGCCCAATGCACAAAATAGTGCAAATAGTGGCTCCGTTAATCCTGAAAACATTAAGATAAAAACCAACGGAGATAGCAGGATGAAGATGGGAGCTAAAATGCTATTTTTTAATCCCAATTTTTGAGCAGATTTGTAGGTGAAATAACAGGTGCTGAAAGTGACGATTACATTGAATAGTTTTATTCCAATAAATCCTAATTGGGTAAATAGAGCAGCCAGTAAGGTAAATACTGGTTTAGCCCAATGGTTTAATAAATTCTCAGGATGTGTAAAGCTTTCGCGTGCATATAGGTAATGCAATACACTGTCTCCACTGTCTCCTGTACCATCGTATAGAAATAAAGCACTACCGGAAAGCGTTAAAAAAAAGAGGGAAAAAAGTAAAAAAGGATATTCTTTGATGGAGGCTTGCATGCGGTTATTTAGCTAACAAGATTACAATTTCTCCAAATTCAGCATAAAACGCGTCAAACGATGTTTGGATCTCTTTGAAAAAAGTAAATATTTTAAGTTTGTCAGTTTCATGAATGTAGTTAACTTTTTCAATTTCCCATAAAAGTCGACAACCTTGAACCCCAGGAGTTATTTCAATATCTTCTAACCACGCTACATCGACATTATTCATTGTGGAAGCCATTACAGCTTTTAATTCAACCATTTGCTCCCATAATATGCTGCGAATTCCAGTGTTTTTGGATTGAATATCAAACGTGACCGTTGCTTTACGCGTCGTAGCATCCAGTCTTAAGTAACAATCTTTGATGTGAGTAGGGTAGTTGAGCCAGTTGGTTCGTTTCCCATTTGCGGATAATGTGGTTGACATGAATGCCTTATAATCTCCCCAAAAGGC
The DNA here is from genome assembly GCA_043720875.1 of Crocinitomicaceae bacterium. Classification (GTDB taxonomy): domain Bacteria; phylum Bacteroidota; class Bacteroidia; order Flavobacteriales_D; family Crocinitomicaceae; genus JAYSRU01. The sequence continues at coordinate 16,732 of JAYSRU010000021.1, read as the reverse complement.
TATGCGATGATCTAATTGTTGTTGGCGGGTTAACATATGTGTATGTATTGAAGATTAATCTTTTCTAAAACTGTGAACATCATTATGGTTTTCTTCTATGTCGTCTTTTACTTTTTGGATAGTTCTGGCAAGCATGAAAATATCTGGTGTACAATTTTGATTTAACCATTTATATCCTTCAGCCTCGCCATCAACGGCAATAGCAATGTTGAATAATATATCAAATTCGTACGTTTGAAGCCAACTTAATGCTTGAACATTTCCTTCAGCACCATGAATCATAGCCATTAGGTGCGCATAGCCATTATCCATTAACCACTTCCGCGCCTCATCCTTTAAATAAATGGCTTGAGTTGCGTAGTATAACTCTTCAAAACCGTTGTTTAATAAATAAGTTGAAAATTGATGTTCACCAAGTAGCGATTTTGTCCAAGCGATAATCACTTTGGGGTGATAGTCTAGGTTTGCCAATTCAGTGTTTTCACCAACTATTCGAGCTAGTTCAGTATTCAATTCTTTGGGCTGATCGCCTTCTAGCCATTTCTTAAATTTCCCAAACATATTTTCAAAAAAATTAGTGCAGTAAAGTTACATTTTTTTTAAGCGAACTCATACTATTAATCGCAAAGTCGAATAAAGTTACTAATCAATGTTGCACCAACGTTACCAGAAACTTCGGGGTGAAACTGAACACCAAATAGTGCTTTCGTTTTATGAATCATTCCTTCGTTAATGCAAGTGTCCGATGTTGCTAAATGGTCAAATCCTGGTGGAATAGAAATGTTTTCGCAATGGTCTTCAAGCATTTCAACTTCTTGCGCTAGACCGATGATCAACGGGTGATCCAAGATAAATTCTATGGTTTGCAAATCTCTATCTTCTCTTTGTTTTGAAGGTGTGGCACCATATATGAGACCAATCAATTGATGTCCGAAGCAAATGCCCAAAATTGGAATCTCTGTTTCCTTTATCCAGGAAAATGATGAAATGTATTCCGACATATCAATTTCGGTTATCAATAATGGCGCTCCGGAGAATATTATGCCCAGTGTTTCACTTGTTGGACCGACATATTCAGTGTAATGAATTATTTCACACGCCATAAATTCGTCTACAACCGTTGCTATAGAAGAAGTTTTACTGCTGCCAAAATCTATAATTTGAATCATTCTCTAAGAATTCCTAGTCCTTGTCGTATAATTTGAGCATCGCCTGCAGTACAATCAATAATTGTACTCCCTTCTAAGGATCCAAAACCTCCATCAATAATCATTTCAACTTTGTCGTCAAACTTTTCGTAAATGGTATAAGGATCATTAAAATAATCTAAAATTGTATCTTCTTCATTATGCAAGGAAGTTGTAACCAAGCCATTTCCTAGCTTTTCCAGCAATGCATGAATAATATTGTTATCCGGAATTCGAATACCGATTTCAGATCTTTTTGTGTCAAAAACCCTTTGTACTTCTTGAGTTGCATCCAAAATGAATGTAAATGCACCAGGAAGGTTTGATTTCAATAATTTGAAAGTAGGACGATCCAGTTGTTTTACATACGTCGATATCTCCGACATATCTTTACAAATAATCGAAAATTTGGTTTTCGATAGTTTCTCTCCTTTGTATTTAGCTAGTGCCTCTAATCCCTTTTTACTTTTGAGATCACATCCCATTGCATACACTGTATCAGTTGGATAGATAAGTAATCCGCCATTCTTTAAATAAGCTACGGCTTGATCAATTAAACGAAAATCAATGTTGTGCGGGTTTATTTCGATCAGCATGATATAGAGCTATTAAAGCGCTTTATACGATTTATAGATGCTTGCGTTTTTTTCAGCACCATGAACCGTCATTTCAGTATCAGTGATTTTGTCGAAAATCAATTTCTCAGTTCTTTTTGTATCCGAACCTAAGTATTCTAAAGTTAATCCACCAGACTTATTCAATTCCCATTGACCTTTGCTGCGTGATTGAATTTTTGGTAAACCAGATTTTACGTAATTAGGATCTAGAAATGTGTCGTAAACTTCAAAATAACCATTAGGTTCAAATTTAGTAATAATCTCAATTTTTTGCTTCGTATAATCAATTTTTTCCCCAGCAACCGCTCTGTTTTCCTGAAGGGTTAATTTCCATTTGCCAATTAGCAATTTTTCTTCTTTACTGATAGATTTGTCTTCAAGTGTATTTAAGGCTTTTTCGTCTAAAGTTACAGTTGTTGAAGAGGTACATGCTGCGAACATAAATAGTAACAGACAAGAAGCGATGATTGGTAAAAATTTCATAACAATGTATTAGGGTTTTTGTAAATAGTGCTTTAGATTGAGTTCAAAGATAGTATTTGTTTCGTTAATTATAACAACGTTTTTTGATTAAGGCTCACTATTTATTGGAGTTTTCCAAATTGTGCAATTGATAGCGTAGTGATCGCTTAGCGCTTCTTTTTGAATTTCGAATTTACTCGATGACAGACGTTTGTCATGAAAAATATAATCGATTCTACCAGCAGGAACACGCCCAGCATAAGTAACTCCCAATCCATTCGATGTATTCCGAAAAGCATCAATATAATCTCGGTTAAATAAATTGTAACAATACGACATTGGAGTATCATTGAAATCACCACACATGATTACTGGATAAGGTGATTCCTTTGCATGTTCAATAACTTTATTGGCTTGATTGCCACGTTGTTGATAGGCTTCTTTTAATTTATTAATTAAACCTTCAACATTTTTGGTAGACAAGGTGTTTTTCTTTTCAGATTCTCCAAAAATAGCATAATCCGTATCTCTGAATTTTACAGATTGTAAGTGAATGTTGTAGACTCTAAACGTATCACCATTTTTTAAAATATCAGCAAACACACAATAATTGTCACTGTTTTGGATATTGCTATCAAACATTACATCGCCTTTTTGAATAATGGGATATTTGCTAAATAAGGCAATTCCAAAATTTTGACGTCCGACTAATTTATGGCTGTAGCGTTCTTGATAATTTTTCATTTTTAAACATTCAACAATTGTGTCTCGTGTTAAAAAGGATGTGGGTTTGTCTTGTTGATAAAATTCTTGAAAGCAAATTACATCTGCTTCTTCTTGTTGAAGAAAGTTTAGGATACTATTTCTTCTTTCCAATCGACCAGCCACAGTTGGTTCATATAACCCCATCAAATGACAATTAAAGGAAACTAATTTAAGTGTATTTGCATTTTCTGGGATTATTGGCTCATTGAAAACCATTCCTATTGTTCTAAAATGCAAAGATCCTCCAACAACTAAAAATACTAAAACCACAATGGCCCATCTAGATCGCACTAAGGTCCAACAAATAAGTAAAAACAGGCTTAAAAGCAAAGAAACTGGATACGCTAAACCGAAGAAGGGAAGTACCCAACCAGAAGCAGGATGGATGAAGGGGCAGATATATGCCATCAGCAAACAGAACAACGTCAAGATCGTACCTATTTTAAAATAAGTAGAAAATCGGACGATATACTGTAAAAATTTAGGCATTGTTGCTTTGATTGAATAAGAAATCTTTTTCTTCTTTTGAAAGTGAATCGTAGCCAGACTTTGAGATTTTATCCAAAATTGCATCTGTTTTCACTTGGCGATCACGCTTATCCATGGCGTAAAACTCATCTGGCTTAGCCTTTTTTGTGCCGGTTGCTGTGTTGCGCGTATAATTGTGACTTACTTTCGTTTTTGTCTTATTTCTAAGCTTAAATTTAGATTTGATTTTATCAAAATATCGTTCGAGTGTAAAAGAAATATTTTTACTAGCGTAAGGATTTGTAATTGCATAAATACCGAACAATGCCCCGCCGATATGCGCAAAATGTGCTACGCCATCTTTTGAACCTAAGCCTATAAAGTCGATGGCGAAATAAATCAAAGCGAGGTATAAAATCTTAATTGGTAAAACTCCAAACAGATTAATTTCTAAATCCCTTTTATGAAATGCTAAGGCCATGAAAAGTGCCATATTTGCTCCAGATGCTCCAGTTACATTTGCATGTTGGATAAAAACGGGAAATATTGAATGTGCAATAACTTCAAAAAATGCACCTGTGATTCCACCTAATAAATAGATGACCAAAATTCGTGTGCCAGAAAAGTAATTTTCTAAGGTTTTCCCGGCAAAGTAAAGAATCAACAAATTAAATAAGCAATGCAACGTGTCGAAATGAGAAAACATATACGTGAATATTCCCCATGGATGCGTCAGTAATTGCATTGGATCTGTTTGCAACGCAAAAATTGATGTCATTAAATTCGAGAATTCTGAACCTATTTGAACATCAATACCAGAAAGTTTGAAAAACACAGTGAGTATTGAAATAACAAGAAATACAATCAAATTCACCGCAATGAGTTTGGTGAACATTCCACCAGTTGCATAGCGGAGTTTTAGATCTGAAATAAAATTATTTTGGCTCATGAATTTGAGGTTGTGGCACTAAATTAATAAAATGTTGTTTTGTTTCTTTTCCAAATCATAATCATAATGAAACCAACTGCAGCTCCACCAAGGTGAGCCAGGTGCGCAACATTGTCTCCTGTGTTATCCTTAAAGTTAGAATAAAGAGCGATTACAATTAGAGCTAAAGCTAAGTATTTTAATTTGATTGGAATGGGAGGGAATAGCAACATCATTTGGGTGTTTGGAAATAACATGGCTGCACCTACCAAAAGTCCATAAATAGCACCAGAAGCACCCAGCATTGGCACCATCGACTTTGAGATATATTCATTAGATGCATCACTAGCTTTAACGTCAGCATACGCACTGATATTTGGGTAATCTTTAATAAAATTATTCAAAACATCTAAGCTTTCACCGTTTGCAATTATCGTTTGTTTTAATTCGTAAACGTGATAAAACCCAACACCATTGTAAAGCAAAAACGAACCGAATGCACACGCGAAGTAAAAAATCGCAAAACGTTTTGGTCCCCATACGCGCTCTAACATGCTTCCAAAAGCAATCAACCCAAACATGTTGAACAATAAGTGAAAAAAGTTAGCGTGCATGAAAAAATGCGTAACAGCTTGATAGGGCTGAAATAATGGTGTGCCTATATAGTGCGTTCCTAGCATCGATCCCAAATCAATTCCTTTTCCTTTTAACACGATTGTAGCAAGAAAAAATAGCGCATTAAGAATAAGTAAGTTTTTGGTTACCTGTGGTAAATTTGCAAAAATTGAATTCATAGTTTTGTTATAAACGAGCGTTTAACTCTTCGGTTGGTAATGATGTAATAATTTTTAATCCGTTGGGTGTAAATGTATGTTCTTTGCATTGAAATAATTGATGAATCAATTCTGAACGTATTTCTGTTTCAAATAAATTGATTTTGGTGCGAGATGCACTGAAGGCTAGCGTATTGATTAAAGTATGTGCAATTTCTCCGGGGTGTAATTCATTTTGACTCAATTGAATAATTAATTCATCTATACAATTGAGCGCTTCGACTTCTCTTACACATGCTGGAATTCCAAAAACATTGAGTTGATCTTCACTGATAGTCCAATTAAACCCAATTCTTTCTAGGCTACTTTTGTTTGCTTCCCAAATAATCAGTTCTTTCTTGTCTACTTCTTTTTCTATTGGAAACAACAGCTGTTGAGAGGCAATGGGTTGTAGCATAAACGTATGCATTAATTGCTCATAAATCACTCGTTGCCGCGCTCTATTAGCGTGAATAATGGTTAACTCATGGTGCATTAAAATGATATGCACACCCGTAAATAAATGTTGTTGAATATTTATTTCAGTGTGAAAAAGTTCTTCTTGTGCCGCAGTTGTGTTGGCTTCAATTTCTAAGTTGACTCCTGGAAATTGATCCAATTCCTCTTTGCTTAATTCAAAGAAATTGTCAATTGCCATTTTGTTGTCACTTTCTCCGCCAAACCCACTCATACGAGTTATAGTATTCGTGTTTCTCATAGAATTTGACCTCGATTGAAATGGATTGTAACTCGGGTTCGTATCAATTGACGGTTGAATCGCCTCCGTTCTTGAAGAAAAACTCGGTATTTCAAATTCTGGATTTAATGAAAAATCTAAAGAAGGAGCGATGTGAAACTTCCCCAATGCTTGTTTAATGGTGCTTTTTAAGATTTGATAAATAGCGCGATCTTCTTCAAACTTAATTTCAGTTTTGGTTGGATGTACATTGACATCAATAGAATGTGTTGGTACTTTCAGGTATATAAAATAAGCTGGAAAAGCTTTCTCTGCAATCAAATTTTCAAATGCACTGGTAATAGAATGGTTTAAATAATTGTCTTTAAAGAATCGATCATTCACAAATAAATATTGGTCACCGCGTTTCTTTTTTGAAAATTCTGGCTTCACCACGAAACCTGTAATTTCTACGATATCCGTTGAGGCCTCAATGGGTACGAGACGTTGCTCATAGTTTTTCCCCAGTACTTCTGAAATTCGCTTTTTTAAGTTACTCTTTTTCAATGTAAACAAGGTGGTTCCATTGGTAGAATAGGTGAATTCAACTTCTGGGTGAACCAGTGCCAAACGTTCAAACTCAACGCTGATATGACCATTTTCAATTTGATCAGATTTCAAAAAATTTCTGCGAGCAGGAACGTTATAAAAAAGATTTTTTACGCTGAACGTCGTGCCATTACTACTTGTAGTTACACCGGTAGTTTTTATTTCACTTCCTTCAATTTCAATTTTAAAGGCTAATTCACTATCGGATTGTTTTGTAACCAATTCAACATGTGCAATTGCAGCAATAGAAGCGAGCGCTTCACCACGAAAACCTTTTGTTTGTAATGTAAATAAATCCTCTGATGATCTCAATTTTGACGTGGCATGACGTTCGAAACACATATGTGCATCTTCCTCAGTCATTCCTTTGCCATTGTCCACTATCTGAATTAGTGTTCGTCCTCCATCTCTGATAACAAGATGTATTTTATCCGCACCAGCATCAATCGCATTTTCGAGAAGTTCCTTCACCACCGAAGCGGGACGTTGTATAACTTCTCCAGCAGCAATTTGATTGGCAATATTGTCTGGTAATAAGCGAATTATTGAACTCATTTTACCGTACTAGGTTTTGCGTTGTCATAAATATACGTAACTCCAGAATCCACTTTGTTGACATAGGTTAAAAAGAAATAAACCCCAACTGCAAGTAAACCTAGCAATAAGAATAGGCGTTGCAAACGTTTTTTCTCCATTATTTCGGGTCTATTGCGTTCATTAACTTGAGCCATTCTTCTACGCATCATTTCTTTATTCACACTGCCATTTGGCAATACAACGCTTTGCATTTCAGCATCCTTTTTCATCTCATTAAGTTTTTCAACTTGAGGGTCGTAAAATCGCGTATGAAACTTGAATTTATTATAGGTAGAAACAGATTTACTAAAGAAACGTGCCATGCTTTTTGCAATTTATGTTAACAAAGGTACTTTTTAAGACTTATTCACTTACCATTGTGTCAATATTTGTTCCATATTTCTTGTTATGCCAAAAAGACAGATTAAATTTGCAGCATGAAAAATAAAGTGAAGAGCATTTTCTCTTATTCAAAATTAAGTTCTTTTTTATTGCTTTTGGGGGTGTTGTCCATAAGTTTTTTCTATTCCCTTAGTAAAGTCAGGAGGTTCCCAAATTTTGTATCTAGTGCTACTGACTTAGAAATGCAGCAAGTGTCCAAGATGACCCTAGACGCTAAAATCTCGCAACTTTTTATCATCGGTGCCAAGCAATTGGATGATAGTATAAAAAGAACCGAATATATTAATTTGTACAATGAATCAAAGATTGGTGGATTTGTTGTCTACGAATGTTTATCAAAAAGTTTAACTGCATTTGCAAAAGGTATAAAACAGAAAAGCATAAATTCAATTCAGCCATTTATTGCACTAGATGCCGAGTTTGGTGCAGCACAACGGATCATAAACATTGAACACTTCCCAACACAACTAACGCTAGGAGCAAATAATGATGCAGCGCTAACGGGTGAAATTGCCAAATACGTTGCTGCCGAATGCAAAGAATTGGGAGTGAATATGGTTTTTGGACCAATAGCAGAAGTTTTACATGAAACCGGTGACGATGCACTGAATTTTAGATCATATGGCTCAAATGTTAACCGAGTTATCCCACATTTAACTGCTACTATTTCGGCTTACGAAGAGGCGGGAGTTTTAAGTATTTTAAAACATTATCCAGGTTACACCTTGGCTAGTTCACATCCGCATAAAACCACACAAACCATCAATTTGTCAGCTACAGACGTAGCTCAAGAAACAAAGACATTTCTTGCTGGGTTCAACATGAAAGCATCTGGCGTGATGGTTGGTCATATTAACTATGAAGCGTTAGATGCAGAGAATATGGCAAGTTTTTCTCCGAAAATCATTAATGATATTTTAAGAAAAGGAAATGGCTTTCAAGGATTAATAATTTCAGATGCATTAGATGTGCCGGTTATAACTTCTAAATTTACTAGCGGACAATCTGCTGTGAATGCGCTAAAAGCTGGATGTGACGTTCCTTTGTCACCCGAAAACTTGATAGAAGCCAAATTCGCAGTGAAACAAGCTATTGAAAGTAATGAGTTATCTATTGCTGAAATTGATGCGAAGGTTGCGCGTATTTTGAAAGCCAAAAACTACTCAAAAGCAAGCATGGCTTCGGTGACGAAATTTTCAAAAACTAAAGTAGCTTATGCGAAACAAAAGGTTTTTGAAGAATCAGTGACGATATTAAAGAATACGGATAAGTTGCTGCCGCTAGCACGTTTGGATAAAAAGATAGCCTATATTTCAGTTTCTGGTGGTGGTGGCTTTGCAAGTGAAATGGTACAAAACTTCACAAAACCTGATTTTTTCTATGTAAAAGATGGAAAAGAAGCATTGGCCCGATTCAAAGACAAACTTGCCTATTATGACGTTGTAATTACAGCGTTAAATGCCCAAAGTCATTATCCTAGTTCAAATTACGGTATGCCAAAAGGGTGGAAAGAATGGTTAGCATTTTTACCGAAAGAAAAGTCAATAGCGTTAATTTTTGGAAACCCAATGGCACTTAAGCACGTGAAGAGTTTGCAACTGCCTGATGCAGTTATTTGTGGTTATGAGAACGAAGAATTTGCTCAAAAAGCAGCCATTCAAATTTTATTCGGTGCGCAAGAAGCACGTGGTAAATTGCCATTAACAATCAACGAAGATTTCAAGGAAGGTGATGGAATTAATTTTCAAGCTAATGGAAGATTAAAATTCACTTACCCTGAGGAACTTGGCTATGCCGCTTCAAAGTTGGATGGCATCGATAAAATAGCGTTAAATGGAATAGCTCAAAAAGCCTTTCCAGGTTGTCAAGTAGTAGTGGCCCTAAAAGGAAAAGTGATTTATCAAAAAAGCTTTGGAAAACATACGTATGAGACTGAACGGATTGTAAATAATACCGACATGTACGACATTGCTTCAGTAACAAAAATTGCGGCTTCAACAATTGCATTAATGCACCTTCAAAGCAATGGTAAGTTTTCATTAAACAGTGAACTTAAGGACTATTTACCTTATATGGCTGATCAAGGGAAAATGGGGAAGATTAATTTGAAAGCCATGATGGCGCATCAAGCTGGGTTTTTCGCATGGGTTCCATTTTACAAAAGAACGGTTAAAAACGGCACGTTAAGTAGCTCAATTTATTCAAAAGTGAAAACAGATGAATATCAATACCAGGTGGCAGATTCTTTATTCATTAAGCCTTCTTACAAAGACAGCATGTATGCGCAAATCTATCGCTCAGAATTTAACCCAAGTAAAGGCTATGAGTATTCTGATCTAGGTTATTATTTTGCTAAACCAATCATCGAAAAACTGGGTGAAAAACCGTTGGATGAATATGTATACGATAACATTTACAAACCAATGGGCTTAAGTCACATGCGTTATACGCCGTACAAGTATTTTGCTTTAGATAAATTAGTGCCTACGGAATTTGATAAAGATTTCAGAAATCAATTGGTTCACGGTTATGTTCATGATCCAGGTGCTGCTATGCTTGGTGGAATTGGAGGACATGCAGGAGTTTTTAGCAATGCAACCGATTTATGTGCATTGATGCAAATGACATTGAATGGCGGAACGTATGCGGGTATTCGCTACATTGACAAGGCAGTAATTGAGGAATATATCTCTTGTCAATTTTGTGCAACAAGTAGGAGAGGAGCAGGTTTTGATCGCCAAACCACTACAGGTCAAGGTGGACCAATGGGTTCATTAGCAAGTAACAAAACATATGGACATACAGGTTTTACAGGCACTTGTGCTTGGGTAGATCCACAACATGAAATTGTATTCATTTTCTTATCCAATCGGGTTTACCCAGATGCTACTAATTGGAAGATTAGGTCGATGAATATCCGCTCACAAATACAAGATGAAATTTACAAAGCATTACATTAATGTTTTGTTTCAAATAACTAAAATATAATGAAAATAGGTATCGTTTTATATCCAACTTATGGAGGAAGTGGAGTTGTTGCTACAGAGCTAGGTATGGCCTTAGCTAATAAGGGGCATCAGGTGCATTTTATAACTTATTCTCAGCCAGTAAGATTAGATACGTTTAGTCCAAATATTTTTTACCACGAAGTTGCAGTTTCTGATTACCCTTTGTTTGAACATCAACCCTATGAAACCCAGTTGGCTTCAAAGTTAGTAGATGTAGTAAAGCATGAAGGATTGGAATTATTGCATGTCCATTATGCAATTCCACATGCATCCGCGGCATACATGGCAAAACAAATATTAGCTACGCAAGGTATTTTTATTCCATTTATCACCACTTTACATGGAACTGATATAACCTTAGTTGGGAAAGACCCATCTTTTGAACCAGTGATTACATTCTGTCTAAATGTTTCGGATGCTGTTACTGCGGTTTCCGAAAGTTTGAAGGCAGATACCTTAAAGTTTTTCAATACTAAAAGAACAATTGATGTAATTCCAAATTTCATTTCTGTCAATGAATTCCTACCAGAAGTAAATATGGAAATGCGTAGAAAATACGCGAAAGATGATGAACGAATTGTGTGTCACGTTTCTAATTTCCGAAAAGTAAAAAGAGTGGAAGATGTGGTACTTATTTTCGATAAAATTATCAAGGAAAAACCTGCGGTATTATTAATGGTAGGAGATGGACCAGAACGTTACGTAGCGGAAAGATTATGTAGACAATTAGGAAATTGTACGAAGGTTATTTTTCTAGGTAAGGTACGCGACACTAACGAGGTTTTGAAATTAATTGATTTATTCATTCTACCTTCTGAGACAGAAAGTTTTGGGTTAGCCGCATTAGAGGCAATGGCGTTCGGTGTACCTGTTGTATCGAGTAACACCGGCGGAATCCCTGAAGTAAACAAGCACGGATATAGCGGTTTCTTAGCCGATGTAGGTGACGTTGAAGCAATGGCAAAATATGCCCTTGAAATATTGAAAGATGAATTCAGTTTAAACAAATTTAAGTTGCAGGCGTTGGAGCAAGCCAAAATGTTTGAGATCAAGCAAATATTGCCCATTTATGAGGCGCTTTACGACAAAGTTCTGAAGCAGTCTTAAACGGCCACATTATGCTCCCTTAATGCATCATTTAATGAAGTTTTAAGGTCTGTACTTTCTTTTCTTTTGCCAATAATGATTGCACAGGGAACTTGATAATCTCCAGCGGGGAATTTCTTCGTGTAGGAGCCAGGAATTACAACACTTCTTTCGGGAACATACCCAATATATTCTATTGGCGTTGGACCAGTAACATCAATAATTTTAGTTGATTTTGTTAAACAAACATTAGCTCCAACTACGGCTTCTTTAGCAACATGAACACCTTCAACAACGATACAGCGAGAGCCAATGAACGCTCCATCTTCAATAACTACTGGGGATGCTTGTAATGGTTCTAAAACCCCACCAATTCCTACACCACCACTTAAGTGAACATTTTTACCAATTTGCGCACACGATCCAACCGTTGCCCAAGTATCAACCATGGTACCGCTATCTACGTAAGCGCCAATATTTACATAACTTGGCATCATAATGACTCCAGGCGCTAGAAAAGATCCATAACGCGCAACGGCAGGAGGAACAATGCGAACACCAAGTTTTTCATAATTTGTTTTAAGGGCCATTTTATCATGAAATTCGAATGGTCCAACTTCAATCGTTTCCATCTTGCGGATTGGAAAATACATCACTACCGCTTTTTTAACCCATTCATTTACCTGCCAACCGTTTTCTGTCGGTTCAGCAACGCGTAATGTTCCTTTGTCAAGGTGTTCAATGACCGAATTAATAGCTTCAAGAGTTTTTGGATCCTTCAATAATTCTCGATTATCCCAAGCGGCTTCAATAATGTTTTTCATGCGTATATTTTTTTCTAATTATTCTTCATCTTCATCGAATACCAAATCTGCATCCTTTTCCCATATTTCCATTTCACAGGGTTTACAGTTGAATTTTAATTTGTATTCATTTTCACCATGCTTGAGCATTAATGGTTCCACAACTTTCTCGCCCATAGTTTCGCGTTGGAAGCGTGCACATTTACCTAATTCATACTTTACACAGTATTTGGTGGTCATTACGCGCGCTTTTCCTGGATCCCATTGTAATTCGAACGCTTTTTCTATTTCCGTAACACCGTGTCGCTTGTAAAATGCCCGCGCAAGGTTGTTGGAAACGTTATAGGTGAAGTCCAATTCTTTTACTGGATAGGGATGATCAGTTTTGGTAATTTGAAATTCTTCTCGGTGATATTCAGCAACCCGCACCTCAATAAGTTGATCGAGTAGCGTTCTTCTAATTTCATTAATTTTAGATATTGGTAAAAACCAATTGCCTGTTAAGTCAACCGTTAAATTCGAAATAGCAAATGGAGTATTACCAATTTTAGAAAGATTTTTCTTTATGTTCGGAACGATAGATTCTTCACTTTTAGCCAATTCCTTCTCACTATCAAAAGAAGCGATACTTTCATGTCCGTCTTCGTCAATTACTTTCAATTGGAAGCCATTTTCTGTTTCTGAAAAGAACAAGTCAATGGCAATTTTTCTTATCGCGCTGTCTTCTCGTTCTACTAATTTATTAAATGTCGCATCAGAGTTTCTATAAATCGGTGTACCTTCAGTGAGTTGCTTAAAGGTATTCGGAACAACAAGGTCGTTTATAATAATATTTACTTGAACACCATCCGGTTCGTTATTTTCATTGATAAAGAACAAACCGTCGCCATTGTTTAATAGCTCCCAATTTTCAATTAGATAGCCGTTTCCTTTCAGTGCAATTAATTTTCCAATGAACTGTCCTTGTGATTTTGGACTATCCCATGATCCAATTTTTTCTGTACGTTTATTTACAAAATAGTCTGTATATCCACGGTTGAAGCTTCGGTCCATTTCTGCTTCAAAATTGTATTGGGTTGTTCCCGAAGAAGCTTTAATATACGTTGGGTTGTTTTCTAAAAAGACATCTAATTTTTTACGTAAAAAGGAAGTGTTATTTCTCACGTAAACAATGTCTTTCAAACGACCTTCAATTTTAAACGAAGTAATTCCAGCTTCAATTAAATTGGGAAGTTGATCACTCAAATCTAAATCCTTGATGGATAATAAATGACTGTTAGAAATTAATGTCGCTCCAGTTCCATCAATCAAGTTATAAGGAAGTCTACAATTTTGAGCGCAAGATCCTCTGTTGGCACTTCTTTCACCCCCGGCAATACTCATGTAACAATTACCGCTAAAGGAAACACATAGGGCGCCTGATACAAAAAATTCTAATTCGACATCTGTTGCTTTGTGAATAGCGTTGATTTGATCTAAATTCAATTCACGGGCTAAAACAACACGCTGCATTCCCGCATCTTTTAAAAACTTAACATGCTCTGGGTCACGGTTATTGGCTTGAGTACTCGCATGAATTACAATAGGGGGCAATTTCATTTCTAGGATTGCCATGTCTTGAACAATCAAGGCATCAACACCAATTACATACAATTCATGGATCAATTTTTCGCAGGCAACCAACTCATGATCGTATAAAATCGTATTAATCACCACAAAAACTTGCGCTTTAAAAAGATGTGCAAATTGAACCAATTCGGCAATATCTTCTACTGAATTTGTTGCATTGGTGCGGGCTCCAAATAAAGGAGCTCCAATATATACGGCGTCTGCTCCAGCATTTATGGCAGCTATTCCTTGCACCAAATTTTTGGCAGGAGATAGTATTTCAACTTTTGTTTTCATGCGTTGCAAAGGTCAATAATTATTTGCTTGCATGCAAGGTTGTAGCTTAATTTAAACTACTTAACGGATTGCCGTCGTCGAAATGATTATTTTAAATCTTCTGTTATCTTTAACGTGTAAAAAAATCTTAGCATAATGAGAAATCTAAAATTATTGGCTGTACTATTCTTATTGCCACTTTCTTTTCTAGCGCAAGAAAAATCTACGTATGATAATTTTGAATACAAAGTGCTTGCCGATGCACATAAAAAAGAATTGCGTGAATTAAACACTGCGCATGTATTTGATTCAACACATATAGCTATTTTTAAATCTCTAGGCGGTATCCATAAAGATTACTTCACGTACAAAACAAATTACAGACTCATTACCTATACCGAAGGAGCGATTTTTTCAAAATTACCAAATGATGCCGCGTTTACGGTTTATGACACACTTAATGCGCGCATTACTATTCTATTTTACTCACAAGTGCAAGACCTCTACTTGAGCATGTACAATGAAATTAACGTTGTGAATGGTTTGAAAGCTACACCGTGTAACTATAGCAACAATTACTCTATCGATTTTATGATTGGAGATGAAATTGTCAGTAGCAAAGAATTTTACTTACAGCATCCGAAAGATTTCTTGGATCGGGTTTATGTTCAAATTTCAGATCTAAAGAAAAATGAAAATATTTATATGGACAAGGGGTGCATCAATAAAAAAGTGAATAAAAAATGCAAGACCAATGCGGTTTGTATTACGACAAGTTTTGTTTATAATAATTGGGAATGCTTGAAAGTAAACGAATTAAATGGCGTATTTACCATTTTTTATGGTCAAGCTTTTGCAGATTAATGCATCCGATATTTTTTCTATATTTAAGCTTTAATATATAAAATTCGAATCATGAAAACATGCACCACTACTATTTTCTTTCTGCTAGCCAGTTTTACGGTTAGTCTAGGGCAAATTAAACCCAATTTAAAAGGCTTAAAGGATAAAGCAAAGGAGAAAATTAATACACCAGCAACATCAACAGAGCCGGTGAAGGTTGAAGAGGTAAAAAGAAAGGCAAATGGGGAGCCTGCCTATGATCCGGAAAGTGAAACATATCGTTCATTTAGTTGTGTAAGAGATGAATTGAGTTCTGTTAAAAATTTAATGAAGCCCGATAGTTGGGATAGAAATGTTGAAGGGCGTAATGATGAAGCTGTGCGTAATTTAGCAAAAATTAAAGGTTGCTTAACTAAACTTCAAAACGATCCTAAAGAAGCGAAAAAGCAGTACGTTAATGATTTTGCTAAGGATTATGACCTAGTGGAAGCACAGCGAAAAGAAAAATTTGAAAGTTATACTTTGGATCAAGTCTACGACTCAAAAATTGAGTCATACCACAAATTTGCAACATTAGGATGGGAAATTCAAGACAAAACGTTAGAACCTTCGTATGCCGCTTATTATGCGATGCGCAAGGACTTTGAAAGTTCGCGTCCTGAAAAATTTAAATCAGATTATGTGCAAAGTAGGGTAGCTGCTGTAGACAACTTTTTTAAAGTTGAAGTATACAAAGTTGTACCAGAATTAGATGCTACTGTTAGTTCGATTATCAAGAATTTACATTCAAAAAACTCAACTGGAGAAGAAGATTATCTATTGAACGCAAAATCATATTTGAAATCATTTGAAGAGCCTAGTACTGCGATAGTTTACAACAAAAAATACTTGCTAGAAGACCAAACTGAAATTATTAAGGTCGAAGAGAAAATCAAGGTAGAGAAAGACATGCTTGATGCTTACATCGCAAGCGGTAAATATGACGCTCACGTTAAAAAGTATAAACAAGCCATGATCGATGCGGTTAAGTTGAGCCCAAAGAAAATGTCTAACGCTAAATATGAAGCTATGGCTCTAAAAGGTGTAGATAGAGGAACAGCGGTTAGAGCAGTGATCGTATCAGATGTCTGGATCGTAAAGAAAAACGATTTTGGTTTTCCATTATACAAATATTTAGCTGTCGATTTAGCAGTAAAATTTGAAGGAAAATGCTGGTTGGCTTATGGCCATATCAGAAAAGAATACGAAGGTGGTGGAGTCTATGGAGGAGAATATTTTAACTTCTGGGGTTTACAAGATGAGATGAATTGTTTGAATGTAAATAAGTGATAACATTTTGTTAGTGCGCAGAAGCATTACTAAAGAAACAAGAAAGGCTGAATCAAACGATTCAGCCTTTCTTGTTTAAACACATTTTTTATATTACCAAATCTTAGCAACCTTCGCTGCTGGGTTTCTCATTTTGTCTCCTTCTTTGATATTGAATGCTTCAAAGAATTCAGGACAATTACTTAACGGTCCGTTTACACGAAACATTCCAGGAGAATGTGAATCATTTGACAAGCGATTTTTTAATTCTTCATCGGTATAATTGATTTTCCATAAT
>JAYSRU010000020.1:0-6456 GCA_043720875.1 Crocinitomicaceae bacterium | reverse complement strand
AGTTTGATTTTGAAAGCAGGCGGAGAAATTAACCTTAAACCAGGCGTGCACTTCAAATTAGGGGCAATTGTGCACATTGTGCCAGAATACGAAATTTGCAACGATTACCGCAATATGCAACAGAACAATGGTAGTGAAGCAAACGCAACAGATGAATATAGAACGAATTTAAGTGATGCCCAAGTGCTGCATTTAGCAACAGTTTACCCCAATCCAAGCGTTGGATCTTTTATTATAGAAGTGAGTATTAATAACACACTGTTAGGAATAGCAATGTATGACCTTGCGGGTCTCTCCAAATACGAAGTACAAACGGCAGAAACCCAAAAAATAACAGTTGCCCCCAACTTACCTTCGGGTATTTATTTGCTTCGCATCACAACTACTTTAGGCACAGAAACCCATAAAATTTTATTGCAATGAAAAATCTAATTCAATTATTTATTTTCTTTTTATTCATATCAGGATGCACCAAAATTGGTAAAACGGTAACAATAAAAGGAAGGGTGTTAAACCCTATTACTGGTGAAGGAATTGCTGGTGCAAAAATTAAACTGCTACGAACCACATTGGGATTACCAGGAGGGAATAAAGCAATTAAAACAGTTGTTTCTGATGCAAATGGAGATTACGAATTAAGTAAACTTACTTTACGATACCTTAATTTACAGTGGAATGCACCAGAAGGTCAGGAATATCTTGGACTTGGCTTTAAAGATTCTGAAACAGGTGAAGCGATGGGTACACACGTCAAAAAATTTAAGACACAGCATTGGGATTATCATGCTGTGCCTATGTTTCAATATAAATTATCGGTCAATAATATCAGCTGCTTCAACGCTAATGATAGTATAATAATAAGTCGCGCAAACGAAGCAGGTTCTTTTAATGGTGTAAACTGGCCAATAGTTGGTTGCAGTGGTTATCAAACGGCGAGGCTTACGTTGAAGTGAAGTTGAAAAATAAATCGTATAGCGTTATTGTAGGTGAACCAACGAATACCTGTTACAGTAAACAGAAGCAAATTTATTTTGGAAAAAATGACTGGGATAAGGATTATATATTTGAGTTTGCGCCTTGTGCATATTTGAAAGAAAACATTTCTAATATAGCTTGTGAAGGCGTGACAGATGTGATGGTATTTTTTCAATCAAATCAAGTGAATTCATTTACGCCAGACATTCCATGGCAATTTGATGGATGCACAGGATTTACTGCCATTCAATATTCTAAAGTGCCAACGGGAAAATATAATTTTAAATGGGTTGTTACTAGAAGTACGGGTACAACTACATTTTATGATACAATTACTTTATCTGAAAACGAATACAGAACATATAACCTCAATTATTGATTTTTTATAAAAACCACATGAAAACACTACTCATTTTATTCGTATCACTTCTCGTGATTTCTTCTTGTAAAAAGAAAAAACCAACTTCTTCATCAGGAACCGCTAAAACAGATGCTAATTATTTTATCAGACCTACGTTGGATGGCAATTACATTCCTTTTGAAGTAAGTCAAAATAATGTACAAATGGAAACGTGGATAGATGAAATATCTGGTACTGCGACAAATATGGTATGTAATTATGCAGCTTTAATAGGTCAAACTCAATTAGATCCACTAGGTGCTTCACCATCTACAGTTTTACCTGGATCTTATTTTGTTGGTTTTGGAGCAATTGCAACAAGCGATTCACTACCGAATTCAGAATTTCATACAGTTTTTGGTGGCTTCAATACCAGTTTTAATGCTTTTTTCGATGAAATAATTGAAAATGAAGGTTTTTACATTGTGTATAGTGACGGTGAGTTTCAGCAGTCCACTTCATTCTACGGTTCCCAAATCGGAGATCAAACTGGGTCTAGCTTCAGTATTACATCAAATAGCTCGTTACCTGACTATAACGGGATCGCTCAACGTAAAATTACAGGTACAGTGAGTTGTAAATTATACAATTACGACGATGAAACACTTGTCAAAACGTTAACTAATACACCGTTTTCAATTGTAATTCAAAATGTGAAATAGCAACTTTTTTTACGGCTAAAGTGTGAGTTTTTGTTACATTTTAGATCGACAAAATTGTAGACCTCAACATCCTTCCAAACCTTATTCTCAAGCCATTTTCTTTCCTACTTTGGGGCTGATTTTGGTCATTATCCCGTCTTTTTTTATTATATTCGCCTCCTAAAAATGTAAAAAATCGGATTTTTTGAAAAATCAATCCTGCTCAAAATATGGCAAAAATTAAAAAACAAGACGCACTAGAATACCATTCAACGGGTAGACCAGGTAAAATAGAGGTTGTTCCAACAAAGCCTTACTCCACACAATTAGATCTTTCTTTGGCCTATTCTCCAGGAGTGGCAGAGCCATGCTTAAAAATTGCTGAAAACAAAGAGGATGCTTACAAATATACGGCAAAAGGAAATTTAGTAGCAGTTATTACGAATGGAACCGCAGTTTTAGGATTAGGCGATATTGGACCCGATGCCTCAAAACCTGTGATGGAAGGAAAAGGATTATTGTTTAAAATATTTGCAGATATAGATGTTTTTGACATTGAAATAGATGCAAAGGATCCTGAACTTTTTATTCAAACGGTAAAGGCAATTGCGCCTACTTTTGGTGGAATTAATCTAGAAGATATTAAGGCTCCAGAAGCATTCGAAATCGAACGTAGGTTAAAAGAAGAATTGGATATTCCTGTAATGCATGATGATCAACATGGAACGGCAATTATTTCTTCTGCAGCTTTATTGAATGCCTTGGAAATTGCTGGAAAATCGATCGAAACTGTAAAAATTGTTATTTCAGGAGCAGGAGCTGCCGCTGTAAGTTGTGTGCGTTTGTACCACACGCTTGGTGCAAAACTTGAAAATATTTACATGTACGATAGTAAAGGATTACTGAATACAAGTCGAGAAAATTTGGAGGAAAACAAAGCAATATACGCAAAGGCTCACCCAAAAGACATTAGCTTGCAAGATGCTTTTAAAGGTGCCGATGTTTTTCTAGGTTTATCAAAAGGGGGAGTAGTTAGTAAAGAAATGATCGCTGCCATGGCAAATGATCCAATAGTTTTTGCACTAGCAAATCCAGAACCCGAGATTTCTTACAAAGATGCAACTTCTGTGCGTAAAGATATTCTAATGGCAACAGGTAGATCAGATCATCCTAACCAAGTGAATAATGTTTTAGGGTTCCCTTATATTTTTAGAGGTGCGCTTGATGTAAGGGCAAATACAATCAACGAAGAAATGAAACTTGCGGCAGTTAAGGCTATCGCTGCGTTGGCAAAGGAATCTGTTCCTGAAGAAGTTTCTGAAGCTTATGGTGAAAAAAATATTTCATTTGGTCGAGATAATTTCATTCCCAAACCTATTGATTCACGCCTAATTTACCACGTAGCTCCAGCTGTAGCTAAAGCTGCTATGGAATCTGGTGTAGCGCGAAATCCAATTTTAGATTGGGATGCGTATGATCGTGAATTGAAAAACAGACTTGGATTAGATAATAAATTAATTAGAAATTTAACAGAGCAAGCACAAGCAAATCCGAAACGCGTAGTTTTTGCAGAAGCAGATCAATATAAAATATTAAAGGCAGCTCAAACTGCAATGGATGAAGGAGTTGCTTTTCCAATTTTATTAGGAAAACGCAAAAAGATCAATCAAATTATTGAAGAGTATTCGCTAGATTTAGGTGATGCCGTCATTATCGATCCAAAAGAGGAAGAAGAAGAAGAGCGTCGAATTGCATACGGAAAAGTGTTTTTTGAAAAACGCAAAAGAAAAGGGTTAACCGAATTTGAAGCGATTCAATTCATGCGTGAGCGAAATCATTTTGGCGCTATGATGGTTGAAATGGGCGACGCGGATGCAATGGTTTCTGGTTTAACTAGAAACTATAGAGATGTGGTCCGTCCTGTCATCCAAACGGTTGGTTTGCAAAGTGATACGCATGTGGTTGCTGGAATGTATATTCTTCAGACAAAAAGAGGTCCTTTGTTTATGGCAGATACAACAATAAACGTGGATCCAAATGCCGAGGAGATAGCTGAAATAACAAACATTGTGGCTAAAATGGTGCGCAAGTTTAAAGTTACGCCTAGAATCGCACTTTTATCCTACTCTAATTTCGGATCATCTACAGGTCATGATGCTTGTAAGATGGGGAAAGCAACAGAGCTTTTACACGATCAATATCCTTCGTTGATTGTGGATGGAGAAGTGCAAGCAAATTTTGCATTGAATAATGATTTGATGAATGAAAAATTCGGATTCTCACAAATTGCAAATAAGAATGTAAATACACTTATTTTCCCAAATTTAGCGGCAGGAAATATTGCGTATAAGTTATTGCAAGAAATGACTGAAGCTGAATCCATCGGTCCCATATTAGTTGGTTTGAAAAAATCAATTCATGTGATGCAAATGGGAAGTAGCGTGCGTGAAATTGTGAACCTTGTTAAGGTTGCAGTGGTAGATGCACAAAATAAATAATTGACAAAATGATAGCTCAAATTCAAGGGAAACTTATAGAGAAGAATCCAACTTCGTTAGTGATTGACTGCGGTGGAGTTGGCTATGATGTTAAAATCTCTTTAAATACATTTTCGGCTATTGGAAACGAGGAGTCTGTGAAAGTCTTCACGCAATTTATTGTGCGAGAAGATGCTCAAATATTATATGGTTTTTTCTCGAAGGAAGAGCGTGAAATGTTTACAAAATTGATCTCGGTTTCAGGTATTGGACCAAACACAGCGATGATTATGTTATCATCGATGATTCCTGCTGAAATTGCACATGCGATAACATCCGAAGATGTTAGAACAATTCAAAGTATTAAAGGAATTGGTGTCAAAACAGCTCAACGTGTTATCATTGACTTGAAAGACAAAATGTTAAAACTCGAGTTTTCTGATGGAATTCAAATACCGGAGGGCAATACGAAACGATTTGAAGCGTTAACTGCTCTCGTATCTCTTGGGTTCGATAAAAAAGCGGTGGATAAAGTATTGGATTCATTGGCTAAAAACGATGGAACGGTAGAGGAATTGATCAAGGGTGCATTGAAATTATTGTAAAAGAAAAGAAGCAAAATTCATGATAAATTGGGTGTTAAAAAGTAGTCTTCTCATAGTGTTGTCGCTGTTTAGCGCAATGCAAGCGCTTGGGCAAACTCCACCTGACACCACGAAACCTGAAGTTGAGCTTATTTATCCAATAAACCCTAATAACGACCCTACCCAAACAACACCTCAAAGTTTTGATTTAGGTGATCCTGGTAATGTTAAACAAACGATAGTTTATGATCCGGTTACAGGTAAATATATTTTCAAAGAAACCTTGGGTGAAGGAGATCTAAATTATAGAAATCCAAGTATGATGACGTTGGAGCAATACCTTGAGTATGAGCGTCAAAAATCAATGAAGGAAAATTGGAAGAATAAAATTGATGCACAAACGGCTGCTGGTCGACCATTAATTGCTCCATTTAAAATTCCAGGAAAAGCATTTGCCAATATTTTTGGCTCAGATGAGATAACCATACGTCCGCAAGGATCTGTTGAGGTCTCATTAGGTGTTAATTCGTCGCGCTATGATAATCCTTTGTTGCCAGTAAAACAAAGAAGAATTACACGCTTCGATTTTCAACAAAAGATACAAATTAACTTAGTGGGTCAAATTGGAACGAAGCTTAAATTAAGCACAAGTTACAATACTCAAGCACAATTTGATTTTGATAATATTTCGAAATTAACTTGGACAGGTGAAGAGGATCAAATAATGCAAGAAATTTCCCTGGGACAAGTCGCATTAAATCTTCCAACTACCTTAATTCAAGGCTCGCAAACTTTGTTTGGTGCTAAAACAAAAATGCGTTTTGGTAAACTTACTGTGGATGCAATTGCAGCGTCTTCTAAAGGGAAAAGACAAGAGATTAATGTACAAGGTGGTGCTCAAATACAAACGTTTGATTTGGCTGCGGATAACTACGAAGCCAACCGTCATTACTTTCTAAACTTATACCACCAACAGCACTTTGATTCAGCGATGGCACAATTACCGATTGTTAATTCGGTTGCATCGATAACGCGAATGGAAGTTTGGTTGACTAACAGAATAAACAACACTGAAAATACCAGAAACATTGTAGCATTCTCGGATTTAGGGGAATCAAAAGCATCCAATTGTGACGGTAATCCGGGTAACTTTTCGTCGAATCAGCTTCCAGATAATGCATCAAATGGATTATATGCGTGGGCCGCGGCAAACACTGGAGTTAGAAACTTTAATGGAACAGTTGGTGCGCTAGCCAATCAAGTGGTATCTCCAGGTCCGTTCAATCAAGCTAAAGAATATGAAAAGGTTGAAAATGCACGAAAATTAACTGATTCTGAATATTCGTATAATACATTGTTGGGATTCATATCGTTGAATT
>JAYSRU010000019.1:0-19942 GCA_043720875.1 Crocinitomicaceae bacterium | reverse complement strand
CACTTTCTATTAAACATTTAAATTTTTACACCAAGTTAAATATTATTCTCATTTATTCACCCATAAATTTACAATTATTTAATCATTAATTAAAATATCCGTGCTAATACGTCAAATCTGTGCAATCCGTGTTCCATCCCCACTATTCTCAATTTTCTCCAACTCCAACTGATTTTTTACAAGATTAAAATAGCTTCCTTTTAGTGCCAAAAGGTTACTGTGTGTACCTTGTTCAATTATTTTTCCTTGATCTACAACTACAATGTTGTCAGCATTTTTAACGGTACTTAAACGATGTGCAATAACTACGGCAGTTCTTCCTTTGAAAAAATTATTTAGGTTTTCCATAATAACCTTTTCATTATTAGCATCCAATGCGCTTGTGGCTTCATCAAAGAAAAGAAATGAAGGATTTTTATAGACCGCACGGGCAATTAGAATACGTTGTTTTTGTCCGCCACTTATTCCCATTCCTTCCGCTCCTATTTTGGTATTATAACTCAAAGGCAATTCTTCTATAAATTCTCTAATATTTGCGATATGAATGGCTTGCTTGAGCTTTGTTTTATCAATATGTTCGTCACCAATGGCAATGTTATTAGCAATTGTATCATTAAAAATAAACCCATCTTGCATTACCGAACCACAGTTTTCTCGCCAAACGTGTTGGGTAAAAGTGTTAATATCCGATTCGCTAATTTTTATTGCTCCTTCGCTTGGTTCGTAGAAACGAAGTAATAATTTCATTACCGTTGTTTTTCCGCTTCCACTTGCCCCAACAATTGCAGTTATTTTATTGGCAGGAATGGTGAGATTTATGTTTTCTAGCACCAATTTATCCGAACCTACATAACGAAAACTAACATTTTCTAGTTTGATTGTATGGTCTTCGGGGAGTTCATCTAAGCGATTTTCACCTGTTGGTTCTTCGTCTTCTTTGTTGTGAATTTCCGCTAAACGTTCTAATGAAATTCGGGCATCTTGCAACGAATAAATGAAACTTAAAAATTGAGAAATTGGACCATTTAGTTGCCCAATTATATAGGAAACCGAAAGCATCATACCGAGTGTCAAACTGCCATCAATTACCAATTTAGCGGTGAAAAAACTGATTACAATATTTTTGATTTCGTTGAGTGCATTTGCTCCTTGACTTTGCACTTGCTCTAAGCGAAGACTTTTAATTTGAAGTTTAAACAAACGCACTTGAATGGTTTCCCAGCCCCAACGTTTTTGGCGTTCGGCATTGTGGAGTTTGATTTCTTGCATTCCTGCAATCAATTCCATTACTTTCGAACTCTCATTACTCATTTGTGAGAAACGTTTGTGATCTATATCTTTGCGTTTTTTCATAAAGAAACTCACCCACAAGAAATACAAAGCTGTTCCAACTAAGAAAATCAAAAATACGGGTACACTGTAAATTGCTAAAACAACGCCAAAAACAATGAAGTTGAAAATGGAAAAAAGTACGCTTAGAGATTGATTGGTGAGTAAATTTTCGATGCGCCTGTGGTCGCCAATGCGTTGCATAATGTCACCCGTCATTTTCACATCAAAATAGGAAATGGGAAGTTTCATGAGTTTCACCAAAAAATCTGAAACCAGTGAAATATTGATGCGTGTGCTTAGGTGTAATAAAATCCAACCACGCACAATTTCGATGGCAGTTCTCCCTAAAAACACAAACAATTGCCCAATGAGCACCAAGTATAAAAAATGGATGTCTTTGTTTTGAATTCCAATGTCTACAACGCTTTGCGTGAGAAAGGGAAAAATGAGTTGCAATAAACTTGCGGTGAGCAAGCCAAATCCTAATTGAAGCAATAGCTTACGATAGCCTTTTAGGTAACGAAACAGAAAAGAAAAACCTTGTTTCACTGCATGGTCGTCGTCTTCCGACTCGGCTAATCGTGGCGTGGGTTCTAACAGCAGTGCAATCCCTTCTTCGGTTCTTTCTGTGGCGTGTTTACCGATCCAGTTGTCTAGAAATTCACGAACGGAATACGTTAGTAAACCATGTGCAGGATCTGCAATAAATACTTTGCCATTTTTGATTTTGTAGACTACTACAAAGTGGCGTTCGTTCCAAAAAACGATGCACGGTAAGGGTGCGTTTTCTAGCAGGTTTTTATAATCTATTTTTACACCAAGCGAGCGAAATCCAATTTTTTCGGAGGCATCAGATATTCCACGCATACTACTTCCTGCACGTGTGGTTTCTGATAGCTTGCGCAACTTTTCAAGTGAGATTGAGCGTCTATAATGCTTTGCAACCATACGTAAACACGTAGGTCCGCAATCCATAGTGTCGGGTTGGAGGTAGAAGGGGAAGGGTTTCAAATTAATATTCCATTAAGCGATAATATTTTGACATACCTATTTTCTTTCGATTTTTATATAATTTTGATTTTCTAAGATCAGGTTTAATAAAACTGAAATAAAAATATAATGGTTTTTTATTTTGTTCGATCATACATCGATCATACCAATAAGCATAAGCATAAGGGGAGATAAAACCGCTATTTACTTGTTCCAGCAGTCTTTTTTGATTGCGATTAAAAAAAGTTAAATTTATTGCATGAAATAACAATAACTCTCCAATTGCTTGATGATTATGACATATTGAGTCACCGGGAAATCCGAACTTTGAAATAATTTCATTTAAATGTATTTGAGATAATGAGTCATTATAATTCATTAATATCACCAATTTTATTCGGGTCAATGAATCGGAAGTTGAAAAAAATCGCTCCCTATCATTTTGATCTCTTTCCATTAAATTATTAAGCAAAAGTTTTAATGAATCTGAAAACTTCAAGCCTCGATTCCAATCGTATGTTTCTTCTCCTTCAAAAATTCGCTTATTTTGTTTGTCAGTAAAACCAAGTAAACTATCTGTCTTGTAATAATCATACAATCGGAATGAACGATCAATATTGGTTATTTGCCATGATAATCGGATGGTTTCAGCTGCCTCATCTTTTCTATTTAATTGCGCTAGAGATATTCCTTTATGGAATAATTCCTCTCCTTTTAAAGGATATTGCCTTTCTATTTTGTTAATTTCTTTCAAGTAGCCCTGATAATCTTTTTTCACAAAACATTTATACGCACGGTCACATTTTATTTTATATTTAATTATATTTTGTGCGTAGAATGGAAGTGTTAAAGTTATCATTCCTGTTAAAAATAATAATTTCATTGTTCTATTTTTTAGGTTTATTTTTAAATACAATTTCGACACGTCGATTTTTGGCCTTTCCAGCTTCAGTACTTTCATCTGAAATAGGCAAATCATTACTATGTGCAAAAAGCTCTATTCGTTCTGGACTAACGCCATTTCTTAGGAGAATACTCTTAACCATTTGAACTCTCTTTAATGACATTTCTAAGCTAGGTTCACAACAAACATGTCCGTGCAATTCAATATTAATCATTTTAAACGTTTTCAACTTTTCTGCAAGCTCATTAATTATAGTTTTAGATTCATAGGTTAAACCATTTGATCCAGGGAAAAAATTTACTAGTAAATTTAAGTTCGTGTTAAGTTGGATAGAATCACGCCGATAGACGATTACATCAACTCTTCTATTGACACTATCATTTTTGGTTGCACGGGTCGTCACTTCCCCATTGCTAAAAGTATTGACGATGTTTGTATACCCTGCATCTTGCAATGTCTGTTGTATAGAGGTGAGTCTTTTTTTGCTTAGAATCGCATTATGCGTTTTTGTGCCTATGGCATCAGTATATGATTTTAAACTTAATTGGTAATTGTTCTTTTTATATTTTCTTAATTTATTGAGAAAGAAAGTATTGGATTTAACATGAAATGAATCTTTAGGGAACAAGATACTTATTGAATCAATTTTAATAAATTCAACTACAGTTTGCCCATAAATATTAAAGAAAAAAAGAAAACTAATTCCAAGTATTTTTATATGGGTCATAGTTACATTTTAATGGTTTTGAGTATATGTTTTCATCATTTTCTCTTAATTCTCTACAGTCCATACAGATGTTTCGAAATTCGCAATCTTTACAAATTTCTACATTATCTTTGGTAATTGACCATAAAGAAGTAAAGTCCACGTTACTCATTAATTGCTTTTCCGTTACATTTTCTATCAAACCAAATTGCTTTTTTGAGGCAGGACAATTTACAATTTGCCCTTCTTTATTTATCGACACTTTATGGCTTAGACATGTGTTACAACTTTTCGATTGAGAGAAAAATTCAATATTTTGAATAAAAAGATCTTCATTCACATTTCCACAATCTTGAGCAATTATTGATTTTTTAGCACTTATAATAATTGATTTATTTGGAGAAACAAAACCTATAGGCGCATTGTAAACCACAAACGATTTAACTTTTGTAAAAATAGCTTCATTGAAACTCTCAAATAATTTGTTTGAGTATGGTGCAAGAATACTGAAAGTTTCAAAATTTGAATTACTGCAAAAAGTTTCAATTATTTGAAGGTGAGACTCAATTTTGGAATCATCAAGAAATCGTATTTCAACATGTCGCACATTTAATTCCTCTAATTTTAGAATTGCAGTAGTCAATTCAAATGGGGAGTTATATGCTACTTCAACAATTGAATCGATAAAATTACTTGGAAACGAGAAATCTAAACCTTGAGATTCAAAACACTTAACCTCTTCCAATGTGCCAAAATATATTAATTTATTTTTGTCAAGAAATTTTAAATATTCTTCAACGTAAACATATTCTTGTGTTGAATACAATAATTTAATTTCTTCCATCGATTTGTATTTTGAGTTTTCTATTAGCTCAACAAGAGCATTTGGTACAAATGCTCGAAATCCTGTAAATAAGTCAACAACGAGCGATCGTGAAAATCCTTTTGTAAAATTAACGTTTGAAAAGCTCGTGAAGTACGATTTATTTTTCATCTTCTTGATTGTTTGACTCGATTAGTAAACTTATATGTCTATGATTACAAAAAATAGAATTTACAGATTTAATTTGAAATTTTTCAAATTCATACTCCATCATACCTGTTTTTTCAAATTCAAACATGTTAGATCTAACTCCGAAAATAGAATCTAAGGTTGGATTAATTTCGTAGCTCATTTGCGATAATTTTTTCTATGCGATAATTACAGACATCAGAATTTCCTCCAAATTGACCTATTGGGTTTAATTCTAAAAAAATGTACTCTTTCTTGGTGCTATAAATCAAATCCAAAGAACCTGTTTCATGCTCTAATGAATTCATTAACTTTATAATTTGCTGTTCAATGTGCAATGGTAATTTGTACTGGCAAAAACGCATTTGAGAATCGGAATATCCTTCACGAAAATCTACTTTCGATTTTTCCGAATTTTGAGATAAAATTGCTGTAGTAAATAATTGACCTTTTAGATAAAAAACACGTAGCTCATATAATTTGTCAACGTATTCTTGAATAAATGAACTTGCAAAAGTTAAGGGGATTTTATCAAAATCACTAGAATTAAATAAATGTGTATATCCAGAATGAAGTTTTTTATTATCCCAATATTGAAATGCAACTCCTAAAGATTTTGTAATGATTTTTGGGAATTTTTTTTTGAATTCTAAAACTTGTTCCTTTGTGTTACAAACCGTGTACATCGGATGTTTAATATCTAATAATTTGCACCTTTCTAAAAAAGTTAATTTATTTTGATTTCCTTCACCATATTTTCCAATAAATACACTAGTGTCTTCTAGCTTGTGTATAATAAAATTCATAATGTCTTTTGTGTATTCTGAAATATAATATTGTAATTCAGTATTTTTTGACACGCTAAATTGAGGTTTAGAAAAATTTACATAACCTCTTCTGTACCAAGTTTTTTTTATCTGACTTAATAGGAATTCCTTATTTTTATTTAGTGTAATTAACCAGTCATCATTGACTTTTGTCAAAGTTAATGAATCATCTGGGTATACGATTATAAAGTCTTCTTTATAAAAATAGATCCATTGTGCGACGTCTTTAGTTGAAAGATCATATTTTTGTGTGATAATTAGTATCATAATTTTATGATATTAAGAGTTACTTATTTCAAGTAACTCTTAATATTTATTTGGTGAGATCAATAAATTGGTTCTTCGTTAGTATCCCATCCTGAAGTACGTGAATCAGATGTCCATACTCTAGTGTCAGATGGTTTCATATTAGGTGAGACCATAACATTTGAATATGTATATCTTGTAACCGCACCTTGTGAACCTAGTGCACCACCTACAACCTTTATTACACCATATTTGGATAATTCCATTGATTCAAAATTTGAAATTTTTTTCATATTTAATATTTTATTCCCCTCACAAAATACGCCGTGAGAGATGACGTTTTGTTACTTGTTGTTAAGCGCTTAGATTAGTAACGAAACAAATATATAAATTAAATTTAGATACACATGTGTTACCAAATTATTTTTCACGTAGCCCGAAATTTACCTGTGAAAAATCGGGATAGCATTATTTTATTTGGCACTCACCTTCGTAAACTTCGAGAGGAACGAAACCTCAGTCAGCAACAACTCGCAGACATTTCAAATATAGCTAAAATTACGATTCAAAGAATTGAAAACGCCAAGTTTTCTGTTACCTTAGATGTAATGATTTCTATCAGTGAGGGCCTTGAAATTAAGGTAAGTGATTTGATCAATTTATGAAATTCTAAAATCTCCAAATTATTGGTACTGAAACCTTCATATACCCACTTATCGACTTTTCGGTGAATTTTCTTCTTCAAATTTAAACATCAAAACGGAACACAAACAATTGACCAATGAGTACCAAATATAAAAAATGGATGTCTTTGTTTTGAATTCCAATGTCTACAACGCTTTGCGTGAGAAAGGGGAAAATGAGTTGTAATAAACTTGCGGTGAGCAAGCCAAAACCTTTTACAGATGAACTTATTTAAGGTTTTATTCGTACTATTTTGTTGTCCCTTATTACAACAAGTTCGCTATTTTTTTGTCGTTTGAACTCAAGCATTTTTTCAAAGGCGATTGCGAGACCAAAAATAACTTTGGTTTTAATTTCAATTCGAGTTTCTTTCGTCATAATATTTTCTTAGCGCGTTAAATTTTTTAGGATGTATGGAATTAATATCCTCATTCAAGAATTTCTCGGCAATTAAATCATGTTTCCCGTCAGAATTATCAAAAATAATTGCTTGATCTACAATTGGCAAATAAACATCAAAAAGGTTGACAATTCCTCGAAGATACCTTCGAGCAATAATATCAAATTCTATATTGTGACCTCCTTCAAAAACTCTAATAGCAACTCTTTCTTGAGCCAATTGAATATTTTTTAACCAAAAAAATAAGAGAATAATGGTGTATCCGTCGTCCCTAGCTCGTAAGATTTTCTGCTCATAAATTTTAGTTGCTAACGTAGTTTCGATAGCAAAACTTTCTCCTTTTTCAAATAATTCTTCAATTCTCAAGAGCATAATTCTACCTGATTCGAAGGCTACCTTTTCAGGACGAAAAGGGGACAAACCTCGTGCAATTTCATCAGCATTTACAAATTCTTTACAATTTAAAATTTCAGGCAATATAGAAAAGGAAGCTGTTGTTTTCCCCGCTCCATTACAACCCGAAATGATATAAAGATTTTTTTCAATCATTCACAAATTTAATGATTTAATTTGAGTCGCGTCGCTGTGTTTGCGGTGATTTTAATTTTCGGCTACTATCAAGGCAATTAATCAATTTGCAAAACAGTAACGAATGCTATGCTCATTAACAAAAATACCATCTATTTTACACTCACCCGAACACACCCTAACTTTGCATGTTGCAATAGTAGTATTCGATTGATTTACAACCTAATAAATCGATAAACACCCATGCACCATATGCTTTCATCAAAATATCCTTTAAAACTCTATCTTTGCACGCAATGAAATTTTTACGCAAGGACATGATCAAATATAAAACTACAGCCGAAATCGAAATTATGCGTCAAGCAGCTCAAGTGGTAAGTAGAACGCTTGGAAAAGTTGCCGCACACATGCAACCTGGAGTGACTCCAAAGTTTTTGGATCAAATGGCGGAAGAATACATCATATCTCAAGGAGCAATTTCAGGTTTCAAGGGTTTATATGGTTGTCCAAGCACGTTGCTCATTTCTGTAAATGAAATGGTTGTTCACGGTTTACCTACAGATGTTCCTTTTAAAGAAGGTGATATTGTGTCCGTAGATTGTGGTTCTGTTTACAAAGGATATTATGGCGATCATGCTTATACGTTTGCGATTGGCGCCATTTCTCCAGAGAAACAACAGCTACTAACGGTTACTGAACAATGCTTGATGCTGGGAATTGAAGCGACAAATACTTCTAATAAAATTGGTGATATTGGTTTCGCTATTCAACAACACGCCGAAAAATTTGGTTACGGTGTGGTGCGAGATTTAGTCGGTCATGGTTTAGGTAAAACATTACACGAAGATCCGCAAGTGCCAAATTATGGTAAACAAGGGTACGGTAAAAAAATAATGGAAGGACTTACAATCGCTATCGAACCTATGATTAACATGGGAACGGAAAAGGTTGAAACGTTGCCAGACAATTGGACAATCGTTACTTCCGATCGTCTACCAAGCGCCCATTTTGAACACGATGTTGCTGTAGTTGACGGAAAGCCTTTCATCCTTAGTACGTTTGATTACATCTGGGAAGAACTAGAAAAACAAGGTATTCAAATCAAAAAATGAATTCCCTTCGCTTTGCCATTAGAGGATTGATTTTCACCGTACTGCTGTATGGATTTAGTTCTTACCTTACTACCAAACATTGGATTTTTCCATCACCTATTTTCGACTTTCTAATAGTTGGAATTGTATTTTATGCATTAATCCTCGTTCGCAAGGAGGTAAATAAAAACGGTAAAACTATATCACTATGTCTTTTGGCACATGCAGTGATTAACCTTTTTACCAGTCCCTGGATCTATACCTTTGTTACTTCAAACGAAACGACTGAATGGTTAATTCAATCGCATACCATCGAATTAATTCAACTTCTTGCCGGAATATCATTAAGCGTTTCAATTTATTTGATCTTTACAAATCATGCAAAGATAATTTCAATTTCACTTTGTATTTTAAGTTTGATATTAATGTTCGTTGTGCTTTACAAATTTCAATATTTCGCAATATTCATGGCACTCTTTGTATTGAACCGAAAACAACGAGATACAGAAAATAAAGGCATTACATCGATTTTCGGATTCATGAGTTTTCTCTTTCTATGTGAAATAGTCAATAATTTAATGTGACACAAAATAGTATCAACAAACGGTATCTCAGGTATCTTATATTCCCGGCAAAAAAATACAATTTACATCATTTTATCCATCATAACATTTCTTTAACATTAGTAAAAAAACCTGTATTTACAAGCTTTTCCGGTTTTTGTTTACAAAAATACTGTTATCAAATTGCTAATTTAATCTCTAGTAGGATTAATTGAATTAATATAGCTCAAGCAAATATTGCTTATTAAAACATACAATCATGAAACTAATAGTACCTATCACATTTTTATTTTGCCCTATGGTGTGGGGTCAAACTAATACAGACGCAGACTTTGGTAAAATCAGTAAAGAATTGACAAATTGGGATCCTATCAGGGGTGCTTGGTTAGCAGAAAGTTTAGATGCTGCAGCAACAGGCAAGTCTGCTCCGGATCGAACGTTTCCAGAGAATCTTACTTTCAATGAAATGTATCAAATGGTTCCAGCAGAATCACAAAGAAACATACAACAAATTACACAAGCACGAATAGCCGTTCCCGCACCCACTCCAACAAATACCGCAACGGCAGCAACTGCTCAACCAACAAATTGGCAAGTAATTGATCGCTATACGCGTAACCCAAATTGTAAACTGGTTTCTGGGAGAACCTATGGAGATCCTCACCTAAGCTCATTTGATGGCGCTAGTTATGCGTTTCAAACAGTAGGTGAATTTGTATTATCACGTTCAACTAACACTGGTTTCGAAGTTCAAACACGTCAAAAGACACTACGTGAGGACTTCTCATTAAACACTGCAGTTGGAATGAACATTGCTGGTGATCGCGTTTCGATATACGCTGAAGATCACCCACGAAACTTGACTAGTTCAAGCGTTTATGTTAATGGACAAGTGGTTGACCTGACAGAACGTGTTTATTTCTTAAGTAACGGAGGTACGCTTCAAAAAGCAGGTAAAGAGTTTTTGGTGGTTTGGCCAACTGGAGAAAAAGCAACCATCAATCAGTCAAGTACAGGAGGAATGGATTTTTTCAATGTAACCTTACATATTTTCCCATGCATCACCCAAGTGGTTGGCGTTTTAGGAAATTCTAATGGCCGCAGAGATGATGACTTTAACGTGAGCGGAGGAAGACCAAGTCACCTAATTGTTGGAACTTTTGGTGATCGATCAAATGGTCAAACAGATCAAATGGAAAAAGAATACTTGGCCTTTTTAGCAAAAGATTTTGCGAATGAATGGAGAGTAACCGACCAAACTTCATTGTTTGAATATGGTTTTGGTCAATCAACGGCATCGTTTACTGATCAAAGTTTTCCAAGAGTGCACAGAACACTATCGGACATGAAGCCAGACCAGCGTGACATTTCTCGTCGTGAATGTGAAAGAAGAGGTATTTTGCCACAAGATATGAATGCTTGTATCTATGACCAAGGATTTGTAGCAATACCTCCTAGTCCAAGACCTGCACCACGCGACAATACTACCGGTGTAGTTGTTAGACCTCTAGAACGACCAGTAATAAACACCAACCCTAGTGGAACAATCAGACCGCGTGTAATACAGCCATCTATTGATCAAAACAAACCAACTATTAATGTCGATAAGACTAATAAATCAGATGTTCCTGCAACAAAACCATCTGTTGGAGAGATCGAAAAGGAAACGCCTATTGTTAAGGAAAAACCAACTACATCCCCTGCTTTAGAAAAACCTGCTGAACGTCCAATTATTGTAAAAGAAAAGCCAACTACTTCTCCAGCACTTGAAAAACCAATTGATAAGCCAGTTGAACGTCCAATCATTGTTCGTGAAAAACCTACAACTTCTCCAGCACTTGAAAAACCTGTTGAACGTCCAATAATTATAAGAGAAAAACCTGCTCCTGTTATTATTAAACCTACCACCTCTCCAAATCGCTCAACGCCAACTCCGTCAGTTCCAAAACCTAGTGGAGGAACACCTGTTAAGGTTGGTAGAGGCTAGAAATTAGTACACAAAAAAGAAGAGGAATCGTAAATGATTCCTCTTCTTTTTGCCCAAATATTTCGGTTTAAGGATGTATTACAAATGAGACTGATTTAGTGCCAATATTCGGCGTATGATCTTCTGCTGTAATAGTTAACGTAACATTTGTAGCTGTACTTACTGCCGGTGATAAATAACTTTCATTAATGTTGTAAGAGGTCAACTCCCCCACCACAAGTGATTTAGAATATAAAACAACCCCGTCACTATTACGTGTAATATTTATAGAAGCTTCGTGCAACTCGCCTGCATCTGCAACGGTTCCTGTAATCGAAATTATGGTGGAATCTGATACACTGAAGCCTACAGAAGGTGTGTTTATGATAACCTCTGGACTAGTTTCGTCTTTTTTCTCATTTTCTTTTTTACACGCCACCATAGTTAAACATGCTACAATTATTATTAGTTGATTTTTCATTTTAATTTTAATTTTAATTCATTTTTACAAGGATAACCTTACCCCTGCTGTCATTCTCATTCTTGAAGTTAGGTAACCTTCAGCTAAATTTTGATACACTGCTTGCTGTGCATTTATTGAAAATATCAGTCGTTTATAAAATATATCGCACCCAATGCCCGGTAAAATTGCAAAACCTCCTGTATTCCATTGAATAACCTCATTGTGTCTACTTTTACTAGCATATTCCCAACTCAAGCCTACATTCAGTATAAACGAAACCGTTCTTATTTGTTCAACAAAAAACAACTTGGTAGAGATTACTGACTTATTCCCGAATCTAAAGTTGTCGTAACCGTTTCCATTAAAGCGATAATTTACTTCAGAAGTAAAACCAACTTTCCTAACACGTAGGGTGTGATTTAATAAGAAAGTGATATCAACAGAGCCTGAGCCTACTTGCATTAAATCGACTATGCTTTTGCGATAACTTGCAGTGGGCACTTTAATTCCTACTCCAACTAATAAAGCTTGTTTGATCTTCTTATTTATACTATCACCTGAATTTAATAGCATGTAATTGATGCTTAAAGAAACATCTCCAAACCCTTTATTCGAAAAAATACTATCCTTAAAAGATTGCTTGAATTGTTGAATCGGCAGAAAAGCGTATAAATGAAACCTATTTTTCAAAACGAGTCTTCCCCAAAGCTCAGCAACTTGCGTTACTTCATTTGCTGCACGGTTATCGTTCGGATAAAACACACTTTTTGGCTGTTCACTTTTAAAAAACCTGCATGAATACCTGAGCCCAATAAAATTACGTTGAAACTGAGGCAAAATCCCCATACTACCTGAATCCGTTGGGCCAGAACACACATCACAGGCCATAAATGGCGAATGGGCGAACAGCACCAACCAGCTGCACAAAACTATTTTTTGCATAACGAATTGTTTGAAATTTAATCAAAAACACTTTCTTGCTAAAAAGAAAGCTTTAGCGGTTAAATTTCAAGCTTGCGGCGGTTGTAAAACAACCCTGTAGGCCTTATTTATTATGGAGTATGAATAAAAAAAGTCATTTGTATCCGCTTGGTTTTTATATCCAAAAGAATAGTTTGTAACAATTGAACTAATGTAGGTAAAATCGACAGTCATTTTTTTGCTTGACCCTTGTTTTTTCTCATTCGAATCTAATTTATTTAGTTCCTTTTTCAAATGACATTTACCTTGACAAGTGTTACCCTTCAGTTCTTTCCTAACGCACAAAGTTTTTGCAATTTCAGATTGATTGAGTTGAAAATGAAGCACTACAACTTGTTTATTGAAAATCTGAATCAATAAAGACGTAACAAATAAAAAAGCTAAACTTACTCTCATCGAATACAAAAGTACTACTATTCTGAAAATACACAATAAAACATATCATGACTTTACTCAACAAACCTTAGTATCTTTGTCAACACATGACTTCAATAATCGATTCTTATTTAACCCAACAACGTTCACTATTACTTCTTGAACAAAAAGCCCAACGCAACCGATACAATCCATCCGGACCAGGATCATTTAAAAATCTAAAAAATGAAGGATTATTGCTGCACCCGTTACGCATCAATAACAAGCATTATGGTTTTGCTGATTATCCTACTTTTCAGTTTTCTTTGCCCTTTACCAATGATGCTAATCAGTTTAGAAGCGGCACAAGTATTGAACTTTACGTTGACGGTGAAGACCCAATTAAAGCCATGCTTTTGGGATTTGACGGAAGACAAGGAGAAGTAAGGTTATATCATCCAGATTTTCCAGATTGGTTAGAAGAAAAAGGCACTGCTTTAAAAATTGTACCCGATGAACGCACATTTACTGTAATGGAAAATGCGTTGAAATTCATTGAACAAAATCCAAAACACAAAGGTGTTGAACTATGGACAAATGTTTTAACGCAAAAAGAAAGAATAAACCAGGAACAAAATTCAACTGACTTTAAGGATGAAGCATTAAACGATTCTCAAAATTTTGCAATAAATAAAATTCTTCAAAACAAAGATTTAATTATTTTACATGGCCCTCCTGGAACGGGAAAAACAACCACACTTGTTGCGGCAATAAAAGCATTAATTGCGAAAGGTGAAAAGGTTTTAGTAAGCGCTCCTTCCAATGCCGCAGTAGATCACATTGCTGCGCAATTGATCCATAAAAGTGTTAGGATTTTACGCTTCGGGAACACCACAAAAGTTAGCGAAGAAATTCTTCCTTATACGATTGAAGGTGCTTTAGCCGCTGAAGGTATGCAGCAACAACTGAAGAAATTGCGTATTCAAAGTGAACAGCTGCGAAAAATGGCAACCCAATACAAGCGTAATTTTGGAAAAGACGAACGAGATCAACGGAAACTCTTGCTGCAAGAAGTCAAGAACATTCGAAATGAAATGCGCGCATTAGAAAATTTTCAGTTAGAAAAAATGATTGAAAATGCTCAAGTAATTTGCGGTACTCCAGCAGGATTAAATGATAAAATGTTGGAAGGAATAGATTTTGCAACAACCGTATTAGATGAGGCAGGACAATGTTTAGAACCATTGGCATTAACCCTACTGTCAAAAACACAGAAATTAGTACTTGCTGGTGACCATTTGCAATTACCTCCAACTGTAATTTCGGATGAAGCTTCAAAAAAAGGATTAACACGCTCAATATTGCAACATGCCATTGATTTGAATTGGGAAAGGTTACTACTAGACACACAATATCGAATGAGAAAATCGATAGCTAGTTTTTCGAACACCTATTTCTACGAAGGAAAACTTCAAACACCCGATCACTTGCAAGACACGAGTAATAACGTAATATATGTGGATACGGCAGGAACTGGATTTGAAGAAAAGCAACCTGAAAACGGCTCAAGCCTTTGCAATGAAGGAGAATTAGAATTGATACAGAAAATTGTTGAAAAATTAGAAATCGATCCAACTAAATTGGCCATAATATCCCCTTACAGCGAGCAAGCAAACCTCATCCGAAATGCTGGAATCTGCAAACGAGTGAATACGGTTGATAGTTTTCAAGGGCAAGAAATGCACACCATTATTATCAGTTTAGTGCGTAGCAACTCAGATGGAGAAATAGGATTCTTGAAGGATTACAGACGAATGAACGTTGCCCTTACAAGAGCCAAGGAACAGCTGATCGTTATTGGAGATAGTGCAACAATTGGAAATGATCCATTCTTTTCAGGTTTTATAAGTTTCACCGAAGAAATAAATGCCTACCAAAGTGCCTTTGATTATTTATATTAGTAATAAATAAAAATCGTTTTTCAATTACTCTTTTACAAATCGCGTAAGCAATTGCTGACTTCCACTCGTTGCTTTAACGAAATATAGTCCTGCTTTCCAAGTACTACAATCAACTTGCACTGAAGTCAACGCATCAAGTGTAGTAGAATAAACTATCTTACCTAAAACATCCGAAACTTCAATGGCAGAAATAGTTCTTTCGTTTACCGACAACGTAAACCAATTTTGAGCAGGATTAGGTGCTATGGCTAGCGACGAAACACTGACAACTTCTTCCAAACCAGCAGCACTATTAACGGTATAGGTAACTTGAACGCTACACCCTGCTGCATCCGTAATAGTTACTGTATAATTTCCGTTGGCAACAGGAATCGTAATATCTTCCGTTGTTACTCCATTACTCCATAAAAAAGTATAAGGTGCAGTTCCTCCATTTGTAGTAAGTGCAATCGTCCCTCCAATATTATTTACAACCCCATTCCCTTGCAACGTATTTGGTTGAGTTATGGTGGTGGTTGATGTGAAAATTGCACCAACACCATCGGTTATTGTACACACATAAGTTCCTATCGCGAGGCCTGTTAAGGTGTTAGTAGTGTTTGAACTGCCTGTCCAAGTATAAGAATATGGCGCAACACCCATCAACGGAGTGACTACTATTGAACCGGTGTTTCCTCCAAAGCAGCTATTATTAGTCACCAAGTCAGATGTTTCAAGTGTGGATGTCCAAACAGAATCAACCCATTGCGGATTATCTATATATGGGTTGCGGTTGTTTTGAATCGTATAAATAGCATTATTTCTAGCAATTTCTTTTGCAGACACCGGATCTAATTCATTCCAAGTAAGTAATAGATTTACTTGCCATTGCAAAATGGTTGAAAGGTTTGTACAAGCAGAGCTTGACCAACCACCATCTTCAAGTTGGTAACGCGTTGACATATAAAAATAAGACCGAGCTAAATCGCCTTTGTATTCATCCAAAGGTTCGAATACTACGCCTGAATAACCAGGGAAAACATTTGCTCCCAATTTACTTCCATTTTGTGAAGTTGTAGTAGCGCTTGTAACTTTTCCATATGGATAATTACTGCGCACACCGTTTACTTTGCCATCCGTTGGATAAATGTGAAATAAATCCGATACTGGCCCAGAAACACTGTTAAACCAACTCTGAGGCCAACTGTGTTCACGGTTATAGCAATCGCCTTCTACCGCATACGTACCGCATTGATCTGCAGAAAATGTATACACATACGGAGGAATTCCATTTGGTGTGCCATTAGGAATGTCGCTATAAATGTCCCAAACTTTTCCATTTGGCTTGGCATCCGTTGACGTAAAATGATTCCAAAGCGATGCATAAGATTGGACATTGTGATTGTCTATGATGTAATGTAGAGCTAATTTTAATGGAGCACCAGTCAAACCAGCAGCAGTGTTATAATATCCAACCGGTATTTGGGAAAAAGATGAACTTCCTATAAACATACCAACAAAAAGAAGTATACTGATTTTGAACATATTTGCAATTTTGTACAAAGATATACCAAATTGACAGATTTTTTAATGGACAAAAGTAGAATATGACAAAAGTCAACGTGAACTGACATCCTTTCAATTTTGCTTACCGGGTCTAGCAACATCATCAGATTCGAGGGTAGCAGGATATTGTTAAGATTTGACTTAAACCGTAACGCTGCAATTGCTGTCTTAATGTCATTTTCCTTTTTTTGGCTTGATATTCGGGAAATTGCACTTATGAGTAAAACAAAAGTATCATTCAAATGGGCATTTAAAGAATTTATTTGGCCTAGAAAAAACATCATTTTCATTGGTTTAGTCTTGATTATCATTAGAAGTTTAGCAGGATTGATTTTACCTTATGCTAGTAAAAATTTGATCGACGATCTAATCCCCAACAAGGATTTAGACGGGTTATGGATTCTATTAATAATAGTTTGTTCTTCATTACTCGTTCAAACAATAACATCATTTACATTGACGCGTTTATTAAGCGTAGAAGCACAACTACTTATTTCTGAATTGCGCGCCAAGGTTCAAAAAAAGCTCCTAAAATTACCTATTAGTTATTTTGATAATAATAAATCAGGGGCACTCGTATCACGTGTTATGAATGACGTTGAAGGAGTCCGGAATTTGGTTGGAACTGGTTTGGTTCAACTTATCGGCGGATCTATTACTGCCATAATTTCTTTGGTTATTTTAATTAAGATTAATTGGTTAATGACTGTTTTCGTTTTGGTACCTGTTGCAATATTTGCATTTGTTGCGTTAAAAGCCTTTGCATACATTCGTCCAATTTTTCGAGTTAGAGGCAAGTTAAGTGCGGAAGTGACGGGTAGGTTAACTGAAACACTGAATGGTGTTCGTGTTATTAAAGGATTTAACGCAGAAGAACAAGAAAACAAAACCTTCGAAGACGGAGTAGAACGTTTGTTTCAAAACGTGAAAAAAAGTCTTACTGCTACCGCTCTAATCACAAGTTCAGGCACGCTATTATTGGGCTTGGCCTCAGCTGGTATAATGGGGATAGGAGGTTATTTCATTATGAAAAATACAATGACCTATGGTGATTTCATATCGTTTACACTCTTTTTAGGATTCATGATTGCACCCATTGTACAAATGAGTAACATCGGAAGTCAATTGACTGAAGCGATGGCTGGTTTAGATCGCACCCAAGAAATCATGGAAATGGAAGAAGAAGACGATGCAAGCATACGTGTAAATCATATCGAATCCATCACTGGAGATATTATTTTTGATCATGTTTCATTTAGCTATGAAGCAAACAAAGAGGTATTACACGACATATCGTTTACCGCAAAAGCAGGTAGTGTTACCGCACTAGTAGGTTCTTCAGGATCTGGAAAATCTACCATTGCTGGACTTGCAGCAACTTTTCTCAATCCAACCGGTGGAAATTTAACTATCGACGGGATTCCTATTGGAACCGTAAACCTAAGCAGTTACAGGTCCAACCTTGGGGTTGTATTGCAAGATGATTTTTTATACGAAGGCACTATCAGGGAAAATATATTATTTCCGAGACCAAACGCAACAGAAGAACAACTTTTGGCAGCTGTCACTGGTGCTTATGTGAATGAATTTACAGATAGATTTGAGCTAGGATTAGATACTGTTATTGGTGAGCGCGGCGTGAAACTATCTGGTGGACAACGTCAACGCATTTCAAT
The DNA here is from genome assembly GCA_043720875.1 of Crocinitomicaceae bacterium. GTDB lineage: Bacteria > Bacteroidota > Bacteroidia > Flavobacteriales_D > Crocinitomicaceae > JAYSRU01. The sequence goes on along the minus strand of JAYSRU010000019.1, from coordinate 1,713 downwards.
TGCAAGAGCATTATTAGCGGATCCCAAAATCATTATTCTTGACGAGGCTACTTCCAACCTGGATACGGAAAGTGAAGCATTCATTCAAAAAAGTTTGCATGAATTAATGAAAGATAGAACTACTTTCGTCATTGCACACAGGTTAAGTACGATTCAAAAAGCAGATCAAATTTTGGTGATCGAAGAGGGTAATATTGTGGAAAGTGGTAAACACGATGAACTCATTTCAAAACAAAGTCGATATTGGGAATTGTTTACGTATCAAAGTAGAATTTAAGGTTACAAGACACACCCCAAACGCACCGAAATACGAAAATTCATCCATTAATGAACTGTATTGGCTGTTGCTGAAATAAGGGAATAAAAAATTATGAAATCATGTAGCTTTGAGTTAAATATAAAAAGCTTTATGAAAAAACAATTACTTACCTTATTGACATTTGCAGCATTTAACACATTTAATGCACAGTTAGATAGCAACTCATTTACAGCAATTCCACCATCTGGATTTACTTCAGCACAATACATTTCAACCCCTATCACTGCTAGTTTGCAGTTTTCGACCGATTTCACTCTTGAATGTTGGGTTATGGCACCGGCGTTTAATGGACAAGAAATTCACTTAATCGAATCTTATTTTGGCTCTGGCGGTGGATACGTTCTACGTTTGTCACAAACTAATCGTGTGAAAGGATATGTTATGGGTGCTAGTCAACCAAGTACACTTGGCACAACAACGCTTACATCTGGGGTTTGGAACCATGTGGCAGTAACCTATAATACAGCGAACGGACAATTAAAAGTTTACGTCAATGGCGTACTTGACGGAACAACGACACCAAACATAGCTATTGGTACAATTAACAGTCCGGTTAAAATAGGTGCGAGAGGCGACGATTCTGATGTCAACAACCTAGCTTACATGGACGAGGTACGCCTTTGGAATACCACTAGAACAGAAGCAGAATTGGCAAACAACATGAATACTTGCCTAGTTGGGAACGAATCAGGTCTTGTTTTATACTATGATTTTGAAAATGAATCTGGCTTTACTACCGCGACCGACAAAACGGCAAACAACAATGACGGAAATATTAATGCAACTGTAGATCCTTATGGCTTAGGCGTTTTTGCATGTGAGGGTCAATTAAACATCGAAAATAATACTGCTAAAATGAAGACAATAATATTGAGTCCTAACCCAACCACTAGCGTACTAAACATTAACACGAATCAATTAGTAGTCGCTGCCAAAATATTCGATATTAGAGGTAGATTAATGCAATCCGAAACAACCACCTCGTTCTCGGTATCTTCCTTGCCAGCAGGAATCTACATCTTAACAATTTCAACAGAAAATGGTATACAATCCGAACGTTTCATTAAAGAATAATAAACAACATCGTTAACTTAAAAACACACCTTATGAAAAAAATATTGTTCACTTTATCAATTGGAGTAGTCACACTTACTTCAACTGCACAAATAACATTTAACACATTAACCTCGAACACCTTACAAGACTTAGAAGCAATCGACATTCGTCAAATGACTTCGACAAATTATGAAATATGGACTAGTGGAACTGGTGGCACCATTCTTCATTCTTCCGATATTGGAACAACTTGGGCAACACAAACATCTGGAGTTTTAGCAACATTAATGGATATTCAATTTGCAACTTCGAGTGATGGCTGGGCATGTGGAAGTGCG
>JAYSRU010000018.1:0-6584 GCA_043720875.1 Crocinitomicaceae bacterium | reverse complement strand
GGAACTTGGTAAGTTTCATCACCCCCGTAAACAATAAATACATCTTCATCTTGCGCGTTAAACTTGCTAAGCAAAGCGGTGCCTAAAGCATTATAGTTTTCTGTTAAAACAGTTCCTTTTATTGTCGAATTACCGCCTGTTCCAGCGTTCTTTTGACAAGAAGAAAACCCAAATGATATCGAGGTTAAGAGAAGTAAAGTGTGTATTAATTTCATGTTAACATATTTATTCGACAATGATACAGTTTTTTTTGTTTCTGAAAGAATTTATTCGGAATTATAATAATTCTATCAAAATCTTGGACTCCTAATAATAGGTGGATACAACCATTCGTCATTATTTAACGTAATATTAACAGATTAGCCTTATCTTGCATAGCTAAATAGTTTTTAAATCGAAAAAATGAAAAAATTTGTCCTTCTTTTTCTTGTCTTGAGCACCACGAATGCTTCGTTGTTTTCACAACTTTACGTTAACGAATATTCATGTTCAAACTTTAACACGGTAACAGATTCTTATGGTGAATACGAAGACTGGGTGGAGCTTTACAACGGAGGGGCGACTGCGGTTAACCTTGCAGGTTTTTGGCTTTCAGACAAATCTACCAACATTCAAAAATGGCAAATTCCAAGTGGTTCAGTACCAGCCGGAGGGTATAATGTTATTCACTTTTCTGGTCGAGGAACAGTTGCAGGATCAGAAATTCATCCTAAACTGTCGCTCACGCAGACCACTAATGAATGGATAATCTTGAGTAATCCAACGGGAACTGTAATAGATAGCTTAAAAATTCGATTTTTTACGAAGACTGACCACGCAATGGGACGACAAACCAACGGCTCGGCTACATGGAAACTTTTTCTAACACCAACGCCAGGAGCTGCAAACTCGGGTAGCGTTAACTATTACACCACCACACCAACTATTTCTGTTCAGGGCGGTTTTTATGCAGGTTCGCAATCGGTCACACTTGCTTGTCCGGACGCAGGATCTACCATTAGATACACATTAGACGGATCGTCTCCAACTGCAACATCTACACTTTATGCTGGAGCAATTTCAATTGCCACCACGAAAGTTTTGCGTGCAAGGGCCTTTAGCGCCAATGAGCAAAGTATGATTGCAACCAACACGTATTTTATTAATGTAGACCACAGTATGCCGGTAGTTTCTATTGCAGGTTCTAATGTTGCTAGTTTATTGGGAGGAAATCAGGGAGCTGCAGGACCGGGTTCGTTCGAATTGTATGAAGAAGACAATTCTTTTATAGACGAAGGTATTGGGGAATTTAATGAACATGGAAACGATTCATGGGCATACGATCAGCGCGGATTTGATTTTATTATGCGGGATGGTTTTGGCTACAATAATGATATAAATCATGATATTTTTCCTGAAAGCAACCGAGGAAAATTTCAGCGCCTTATCTTAAAACCAGGTGCGAATGACAACTATCCTTTTGAATCTGATGGAGCATACATTAGAGACGCATACGTACACACATTATCTGAAAAAGCTGACCTAAAGCTTGATGTTCGACGATGGAGACCGTGTGCATTGTACTTGAATGGTCAGTATTGGGGACTATATGAAATTCGTGAAAAAGCAGATGATACCGATTTTACCGATCATTATTTCCAACAAGACAAGTATCATGTGGAGTATTTAAAAACTTGGGGAGGAACATGGGAAGATTATGGTGCTCCGAACGCATTACCTAACTGGAATGCATTTCGTGCATTCGTCAACTCAAACAATTTAGGTGTTCCAGCTAATTTTACTTATGTCGATACCAATTATAATTGGAAATCGTTGGTGGATTATTTTGTGATAAATTCTGTTACGGTTTGTACCGATTGGTTAAACTGGAATACTTCATGGTGGCGCGGAACTGATGTATCAGGAGATGCGAAACGTTGGAGATATAGCCTTTGGGATTTGGACGCGACATTTGGACACTACATTAACTATACTGGTGTGCCAAGCACTACTCCTGACGCTGATCCATGTAACGTTGAAAATTTACCAGATCCGGGAGGCCAAGGTCACACTGAAATTCTTTCTAAACTTTTAGCAGAAAATGCTGAGGTTGCACAATATTATCAAGCACGCTACATAGATTTGCTCAACACACATTTATCATGTGCTAGAATGAACTCAGTATTGGATTCCATGTTATTGGAAATTACTCCAGAAATGGCAGGACAGGTAGCAAGATGGGGAGGAACCATGACTACTTGGCAAGCGAACGTTCAACAATTGAAAGACTTTATCGACGCACGTTGTATTGCATTAAACCAAGGTTTGATAGATTGCTATACGCTTGATGGACCATACAATGTTGTTGTAGCGGTTCAGCCAGTAGGTGTTGGGGCGGGAACAGTAAAAGTCAATTCAATTTGGGCCCCAACTTATCCTTGGAATGCGAGTTATTTTGGCGGCATGGATAATTTGTTGGTTGCCAAAGCTAATCCAGGATACATTTTTGATCATTGGCATGTTAACACGTCAACATTAACACAACCTATAATCAGTGACACTAATGCTTTTCAATTAGTTGCTAACGACAGTATTATTGCCGTGTTTAGAATAGATGCGGTAAATCCACCAGTTGATCCGCCGGTTATTGTTCCAGAAGTACCTGTAGATTTTGTTGGGGTATTAATTCCAACAGGGATTTCGCCCAATGCTGACGGCTCGAATGATTTTCTGACTATTAAAGTTGGAAATACAGTAAGTAGCTTTACTTTGAAGGTATTTGATCGTTGGGGAAAAGTAATGTTCCAAACATCCGATGCAGCAAACCCTTGGAATGGAACGTATGAAAACAAGAACGTGAATTCTGGGGTATATGCTTATCAATTGGAGATAAAGTATCTTGACGCAACCCGGGAGATGAGATCAGGTAACATAACTGTAGTTCGCTAATATCATGAAAAAGTCTTTAATAATTTTCAGCGTATTGAGTGTTGTTGGGCTTAAAGCTCAGGATCTGCATTTTTCGCAAACGTTGCAAACCCCCACCTTGATTAATCCCGCAGCTACAGGTGTTTTCGAAGGCTATGAACGCGTAATCATCAATCAACGGAACCAATGGCTCGGATCAAAAACCCAATTCTCCACCACGAATATTGCAGCCGATGTTAACGTTCTGAAAAGCAGAAACAATCAAAATGCGCATTTAGGCCTAGGCATGTTTTTTTACAATGATATTGGTGGTGATGCAAAATTTGGTTCACAAAGTGCAAATGTGAATATAAGTGGGATATTACCCGCTGGAAATGGGCACATTTTTTCTGCTGGAATTCAGGGCGGTTTTGCAAACAGAAAAGCTGACTTGAGCCGTTTAACTTGGGCAAGTCAGTGGGATGGAAATTCATATGATCCAACATTAGGGAGTCAGGAGAATGTAACCTATTCGAGTTTTCAATATGCAGATATGGGAGCAGGATTTATGTATACTTACGACGGTGGTGAAAATACTTTTTCGCGTGACAATGACATGAAATTACAACTCGGAGCATCTGTTCAACACGTAAATCAACCAACGATGAGATATGTGGGCGGAATTGGAGATAAACTATATAGAAAATATGTTTTTCATGGCTCGTTTTTAAAAGAGATTTCTTATTCAAAGTGGGCGTATGATATAAAATTATTGCAATTTTTTCAAGGCCCTCACACAGAATCTGTGATGGGTTTTCACATGAAATATAGATTGGCTGAAGGAACAAAAATTACGGGAATGATGCAAGAGTCGAGCATTACTTTTGGAATGAATTTTAGGGTTAAGGATGCGATTATTCCAACGGTTGCAGTACAATACAAAAGCTTCAGGTTTGGAATGTCGTATGACATTACAGTTTCCAAATTACGCAAAACCAATGCAGGCAGTTTAGAATTTTCTTTATCCTATACCAACTTTCACCACGCTTTATTCAAAAGAAGAGGATATTAAGACTTGATTTAAAGCGAACTTAATGAATTTGTTTTTTATCTTTAGGTGAAAAGTTAAAAATGACGAATCAAGAACTTGGAGTATTTGGAGAAAACTATGCTGTACAATTTCTTTCGAATCAAGGATTTGAAATTATTGAACGAAATTACAGGCACAAGCATTTAGAAATAGACATCATTGCACTTAATGCCAACCAAATTGTGGCCATAGAGGTGAAAACGAGACAAACTGCGGAAATCGGTGAACCCTGGAGAGCGGTAACGAAAGCGAAGCAAAAACTCGTGATCAAGGCATTCAATTATTACTTGCAAGACCATGAAATTGAGACCGAAGCTAGGTTTGATGTGGTTTCGATTGTACACAATGGTTTCCGTACAGATTTAGAACACATTAAGGATGCATTTTATCCTGGAATCTAGTTTAAAAACAATTCCTTACCTTTGTAAAAAATATTTCTGCTCGCGATGAACACAAAAAAGACAAATGACCGTAGCCCACGTGGTGCTGCAACTGGAAAACCTAACGCTAAATCTTCAACACGTAGCTCGGCAAGTACAAACTCTACAAAACCAAAATCTGATCGTCCTACTGGAAAAGGAGCGGGATTATCAAAGTTTAACGAAGGAACACAAAAACCAAAATCTGACAAACCAACAGGAGGTTCTAGAACGAGTCCTAGCTCAAACTCAGCTGCGAAGCGTGAAGGAATTAGTGCCAAAGAACGTGGCAAATTCGTGGACCATAATCACCGTGAAAAGAAAGGTGATCCAATGCCTTCTTTTAATGAAGACGCTATTCGTTTGAATAAATATTTATCTAATGCTGGCATTTGTTCTCGTCGTGAGGCAGATGTTCTTATTGAATCTGGTGTTGTAACTATCAACGACAAGATTATCACAGAAATGGGTTACAAAATTAAGCCAGGTGATGTGGTTAAATATGATGGAACAACGATAAATGCTGAAGCAAAACGCTATGTTTTGTTGAATAAACCAAAAGATTTTATTACCACAATGGATGATCCACAAGGGCGTAAAACTGTAATGTCATTGGTGGCAAAAGCGTGTAAAGAACGTGTTTATCCAGTGGGTAGACTCGACAAAGACACCACAGGAATGTTGTTGTTTACGAACGATGGAGATTTAGCCAAGAAGTTAACCCACCCGCGCTATAAGGCGACAAAAATATACCACGTTGAGTTGAATAAATCTGTTACGCCAGACCATTTAAGGTTATTGGTAGCAGGTGTATTATTAGAAGATGGTACAACCATGTGCGACAAAGCAGAATTTGTAGAAGGAAAAAATGGTCACCATGTTGGCGTTGAAATCCATTCTGGTAAAAATAGAATTGTACGCCGTTTGTTTGAGAGTCTTGGATACATTATCTATAAATTGGATCGTATGTCGTTTGCCGGATTAAACAAGAAAGATTTACCGCGTGGATTTTACCGTCATTTAACGGAAAAAGAAGTCGCATTCTTAAAAATGAGTAAATCATGAAACAGGTAGTATGTGTTTCTTTTTTAGCCCTTTTGTTTGCTGCGTGTACTTCAGGCAACCGACAAAATGAAGCTCCTATTGTGGGTTTTGAGTCCGCTAAATCTGAATTTGCGGAATATTTTTATCCTGAATACAAAGAACCCAAAGTATATATTTTTCGTGATTCTGTGAATCCTCTAATGGAGCAGTATCACCGAGTTTATGCTAAAACCATCATGGAGTATCGCCACAATATTTTGGAAATATACCAAGCTGGAGGAAGATTTGGGGAAGCGTATACCTATAAATTGAATGATTCATTGACCTTAATGGCACATTTGGTTTTTGACCGCAATAAAAACAAGGAAATGGCCGAAGTGTTACGTTCTGAATTGTTCCCGTTGTCTAAATCAAAAACAGCTTATTTTGTGTCACGTTTCAAAGGCCCAATCGATTCAACCATGATGTTGGCAGAAGTGCAAAGATCGTTTGGAAAAGGCCCATTTAAAATGAACATATTAGGAAAGGAACGAGAGGTTATCATGATGAACGATGCCGTACGTCAAACTGTTTTTAACCCTTTCACAAAGCAAGAAAAAGTGCTTAATTATTACATGCATACAATTTTCGCAAAACACCTTGGGGTGGTGGCTTTTTATACGGATGATAAAAAACTATCCATGAAAGTAGAAAAAATTGTGAACGACAAGCAGTGGACACAAATGATGAAACAGTAAATTCATGAAGGTATATTTGATTTTATTTTCCTTAGTATTCGTTTTTTCAACCAACGCACAGAAAAGATATAAGAAGCCTAAAAATTCGTTGAAGACGGGAACATTCTATGGATATTGGGGATACAACAGATCGGCCTATACCAAAACCAATCTTCACGTTGTTGGAACGGGTTTTGACCTCACTTTAAAGCATGCAAAAGCAACGGATAATCCTTTGCCGGTTAGTTCAACGTATATTAATCCAACAACGCTGACCGTGCCACAATTTAATGCAAGACTTGGGTATATGTTCAAAGATACTTGGGGAATTTCTATCGGTTCCGAACACATGAAATACCTTTTTGCAGATAATAACGCTATAAAATTAGATGGATTTGTTACGCCAGGAGTAGATTCTGTTTGGAGTGG
>JAYSRU010000017.1:0-20174 GCA_043720875.1 Crocinitomicaceae bacterium | reverse complement strand
CGTTATACGAAAATGTTTGTACGGTTTTCTTAGATCCATTAGAAAATGTAACGGTTTCAATTGCCCGGCTTCCAGAACGAAACACGGTGTCGGCTTTAGGTTGAGCGCACAAAGTTGCCCCGAAAACTGCAATAAAAAGTAAAAAAAAGATTTTTTTCACACCCAAACGTACACAAAATTAACGAAACAAAAAACACCTTAACATTTGAATAGAAAACTATTAGCCCCTGTTAATCCTCTTCCTGCCAAGCAAAGAAAGATTCCAAGTCTCGTCGATCTTTTGTGGTGGGTTTACCAGAACCATTGTCTCTGTACTGTGCTTGTGCCTGATTGTATAGCTTAAATTTCTCAATCTCCTCCGGAAGCGTAACATCTATGAGGTAATCTGCTACTAATTTTGCCCCCACTCGATGATCTAATAATGCTAATATTTTATACTCGAAAACAGCAGAGTTTTTTGAAATCGATAAGATGTCGCCAATTTTTACTTCTTTGGCCGACTTAGTGTTTGATTTGTTAAGCTTAATTTTGCCCTTAGACACCTGTTCAGAAGCTTGCGACCTTGTTTTAGCAAGACGAACACACCAAACATATTTATCAATCCTTACGCTCATTAGTTTTGCTTAAAACTCAATTGCCGGCGCATTATCATAACGCCCCAAATCACGCAACATATTTTTATGTTGTATGATTGCATCTTTGAATGTAGTCATGTTAAAGTAAGGCAAGTTGTATTCTTTTGCCGTTTGTTCCACAATCGCGGCTAGTTTTTTATAATGTACGTGACAAACGTTAGGAAACAAATGATGCTCTACCTGAAAATTTAACCCCCCAACATACCAAGATAAAAACTTTGCTTTTGTTGCAAAATTCGCTGTATTGAACAATTGATTTACCGCCCAATCTGCATCCACATACCCAGAATCATCCGGTTTATTGTAAGGCGAACTTGGCACAACATGAGCTGGTTGAAACACCAACGCGAAAATCAAACCACACACAAAGTGCATGAGCAAAAAGCCAATAACTACAAAATACCAGGCAATTGGCGCAAAAATTAACGGTAACACCAAAAATGTAAAATAGTATACTAGTTTAGAACCAATAATTATAGACAAATAGACTGTAAATGATTTGTTTTGAGTTTTGGTTAAATCCATTTTTTTATACCGAATAGCACTTTTTATGTCTTTTGTAGTAATCCATAAAATGGTCATCAACATGTATAAAAACCAAGCATAATATTGTTGGTATTTGTGGTACGCTTTACGTTCTGCATGAGGTGCCAAACGCAACGTTGGACCCGCATTTAAATCATCGTCCATTTCATGAACATTTGTAAAAGTGTGGTGCAAAATATTATGCTGAATTCTCCAATTTTTAGAGCTTCCCCCTACATAATTAACAAAAAAGCCAAGTGTTCGGTTAATGATTCTATATTTTGAGTAGGTTCCATGATTTGCATCGTGCATGATTGAAAAACCAATTCCAGCCATTGCAAAACTCATAAAAAACCAAGCTGCTAGACTCAACCATACGTTTGAAATTAAAAAAGTAATGGCCAAAAAGGGCAAAACGAATGCGGATAAAATAATTATAGTTTTTAAAACCATGGAAAAGTTTCCGTATTTTGAGATATTATTATCTTTAAAATAAGCGCGCACCCTTAATTGTAGTGTTTTATAAAACTCGGCATTGTGATCTTTTGCAAACGTAATTTTCCTCATAATCTATCTAAACTGCTTAATAAGCCAACTATTTATTCTTTTTCCATCGCCAGCAACGCTGCTTTTTGAGCTACTTTTAACTTAGACCTCACAATTGCATATGAGTTCCTAACCTGTTCTTTTAAAAACGCTTCAGACAAACTGCCGTTCATTGCTATTGAATTCCAATGTGTTTTACTCATGTGGTAAGCACCACTTATCTCGGAATGCTGTTCTCTTAAGGAAATCGCTATTTCCGGATCACACTTAACATTTATATACTTGAAATCTTCCAAATCAAACAACAGATACATTCTATCTAAGACTTTAAAAACCAAAGTGTTTTTGTCGAATGGCAAACATTCACTAGTACCACTTAAGGTAAATGCAAAATCTCTTAGTTCTTCAGCGTTCATTCAATTCTATTAAAATTCCATTGCCCTTGCCTCATCGTAACGACCTAAATCGCGCAACATGTTTTTGTGCTCAATAATTGCATCCTTAAACGTACGCATATTGAAGTATGGCAAATTGTATTCTTTAGCGGTTTCTTCGACAATACCCGCCAGTTTTTTGTAATGAATGTGACAAATATTAGGAAACAAATGATGTTCAACTTGAAAATTCAAACCACCAACATACCAAGATAACAACTTTGCTTTTGTCGCAAAATTAGCGGTATTATACAATTGATTGACCGCCCAATCCGCTTCAACGTTTCCAGAATCATCCGGAAGACAATACGGAGAACTTGGAACCACGTGGGCGGGTTGAAACACTAAAGCCAAAATTAATCCACAAGTGAAATGCATAACCACAAAACCAATAACCACAACATACCAAGCTACAGGAGCATAAACTAAAGGCAAAACCAAAAAAGTTGAATAATAAACAATTTTAGACCCTATAATAATTGCTAAATAAACCGCAAACGATTTGTTTTGTGTTTTGGTTAATCCCATTTTATGGTAACGGAAAGCGCCTTTGATGTCTTTGGTAGTAATCCACAAAATCGTCATCAACATATATAAAAACCAAGCATAATAATGCTGATATTTATGATGAGCCTTTCGCTCAGCATGCGGGGAAAAACGAAGCGTATCCCCAGGACTGATATCTTCATCCATACCCAAAATATTTGTATAGGTGTGGTGCAAAATATTGTGTTGAATTCTCCAATTTTTCGAGCTACCGCCAATATAATTCAGTACAAACCCCAATGTTTTATTCAACTTGTCATAAGGCGTATATGAACCATGGTTTGCATCGTGCATGATCGAAAAACCAATACCAGCCATACTAAAACCCATTGCAAACCAAGCTAACACACTTAACCATGGATTTGTAATTAGAAAAGTAATTGCTAAAAAAGGCAAAATATGAGCAGACATAATGATGATTGTTTTTAACACCATCGTCCAGTCGCCATATTTAGAAATATTATTATCCTTGAAATAAGAACGAACACGGGTTTGTAATGTTCTATAAAATTCAGCGTTGTGATCTTTTGCAAATGTTATGTTTCTCATAATATCTTTATTTGAAGCTACAAAGTTACTAAACTTTAAAGAATAGCTTTTCAGAGTGCTTTAAATCCACCCCATTCAACATCAATATTTATATAAACACCTAATCATCAATAATTTACATTCTGTTAAAAAATGTTTTCTCACCAGGCGTTCGCCTCAATTAATTTACATTAGTGAATAATTAACGGCTTGGGATTGTCACAGTGTTAGATAATCATGTAATTTTGAAAAAAAAAACATGGCAACTCCTAAACCGTATTGTACAAATTTGTTTGAATTTGAAAGATTTCCTACTTTAGAGATCCAAATTGGGAACTTAAAAATGGGTGCCAACAACCCGATTCGAGTACAATCCATGACTACCGCAGATACAATGGACACTAAGAAATCGGTAGAAGAGTCGATACGCATGATAGACGTGGGTTGCGAATTAGTTCGGCTAACTGCGCCAAGCAAAAAAGAAGCTGAAAACTTAGGAGTCGTTCGAAAGCAACTTGAAGCATTAGGCTATACAACTCCATTAGTCGCAGACATACATTTTACTCCGAATGCAGCAGAAATAGCAGCGCAGTTGGTTCAAAAAGTGCGGATTAATCCTGGGAACTATGCTGACAAAAAAAAGTTCGAAGAAATTGAATACAATGACGAAAGCTACGCGGCTGAACTCATTCGTATTGAAGAAAAATTCACACCACTTTTACTAATTTGCAAAGCACACAATACCGCAATACGAATTGGAACCAACCACGGGTCATTATCCGATCGTATATTAAGTAAGTATGGTGACACAGCCGAGGGCATGGTTGTTTCAGCGATGGAATTCATCAACATTTGTGTTAAAAATGATTTCCACAATTTAGTCATATCAATGAAAGCGAGTAATACCTTAGTAATGGTTCATGCTTATCGCTTGTTGAATGCCACAATGATTGAATGCGGAATGAATTACCCTTTACACCTTGGGGTGACGGAGGCTGGAGATGGAGAAGATGGCAGAATAAAATCCGCAGTTGGAATTGGGGCATTACTCGAAGACGGTTTAGGTGACACTATTCGGGTTTCATTAACTGAAGCACCAGAAAAAGAAATTCCAGTGGCAAAAGCACTACTAGAATTACAAACAAACATCAGTACCGATCCTTTATTACTAGAACCTAACGAAATTCACTACAATCCCTTTGGATTTGAAAAGAGGATTACAACCGAACAACAAAACATTGGAGGCAAGCATTTTCCAGTTGTTATTAATTCAATTCTTCAGTCCACACCCATTACACGAGCAAATTTATTCAGTTTTGGATACCGCTACAATGCCGTTGATGACAAATGGAACATAGACGACACAGCATGTGATTACCTATATACCGGAAATCAAGTTATAACATTCGAATTACCTGGAACTTTGAATATAATTTTAGATCACGAAACCTGGTTGGAGCATCAAGATAATAAAAAGTATTTCCCGTTAGTAACTAAAAACACTCACAACAAACATGCACATTCGAAAACCCTCAATTTTGTAAACATATCCATCGAAAACCTTACTGAAAACTGGTACAAAGGAATCGAAAACAAAGCATACATCATTAGCACCAAACACACCAATAGCACACAAATTTTAAGAAAATTTCGTTGTAATTTAGAAGCAACAAACGATGACACACCAACAATTATAAAATTCGTTTCAACTACAAACAATGTAACAGGTTTTCAACTTCAAACAGGCTCAAAGACAGGAATCAATTTTATTGATGGATTTGGAGATGGAATATTCTTAGAAGGAAACGTACCGAAACAAACCATTAATGCAACAGCATTTGGCATTTTACAAGCAACCCGTTCCCGCATCTCTAAAACTGAATACATTTCTTGTCCATCTTGTGGAAGAACATTATTTGATTTAGAAATCACCACAGCCAAGATCAAACAACAAACCTCTCATTTGAAAGGCATCAAAATAGGGATAATGGGCTGTATTGTAAATGGACCAGGAGAAATGGCAGACGCCGATTATGGATACGTTGGAACCGGTATTGGAAAAATAACTTTGTACAAGGAAAGAAATGTGGTACGCAAAAATATTGCTGAAGAAAATGCAGTTTCAGAATTAATCGAATTAATAAAAGAGCACGGAGATTGGGTTGAACCAATTCAATAAACATTACAAAAAAACAAGGATTTCAACTCAAAACACAAAAAGCTTCAAAAACACGTCGTTTCTAATAAACGAACTCCAACGCCCACTACAACTCCTTCATTTTAAAACATAAGCGCGCTTAAATCGCATTTAAACCTAGTTTTTAAAGCGCAAAACATAAATTTGACTAGAATATCCACCTAGATTAGACTTCGAGTTGCTTTTCCAGCCGTTAATGAAGGCTTTTATTAAACTCCCTTTCATGTACCGTTCCGATAACATAGAAACATAATAAGCGTCAAATTTCATAGGAAGCACTTCCACACATTTCATGTTTAACGCTTCTGCTAATTTATCAACATCTTTTTTGGAAAAATGCGACAAGTGTCTTGGCACATCATATGCCGCCCAACCAGCACCATAAACTTTTGCATCATAGGATTCCAGGTTTGGAACAGCCATAATAAAAACCCCAGAAGTTTTCAATTTTGAAACAATACGCAACAGCTCCGGTTTCAACTCATACAAATGCTCAACAACATGCCACATCGTTATTGCATCCACAGATGCATTATCAACATTATCCAAGTCCGACAAGTCCTTCAAATTTAAGCCATTTTGTTCTTTCGCAAATTTACGTGCAATCGCATCTGGCTCAAATCCTTGAACAGAAAACCCTGATTGTTGTGCTTTGGCTAAAAAATGACCCGTTCCAGCACCAACATCCACAAGACTTCTTCCTTCAACCCTGTCCGTTAGTAGTTTCACTTTTTGTTTCAAGGTAACGTTACGCACTTGGTTGTATAGCCAATTGACAACACCTTTTTTGGTAGACGAATGTGAAACATACTTTTCATCTTGATAATATGAACCAATTGTTGCTTGACTTGGTCTTGGATTGGTAAACCGAAAACCACAATCTTTACAAGCAACGATAGTAAAATCTTCTTGTGTTATCATATTATCTTTTACATCAAGAAACTTTTCTTGATGCTCGCTGTCACATAATGGACATGTCTGTATCTTGTTTTCCTGTTTCACGTGAAACTATCTCCCTAAATAAATTAATAAAACTGATATATCTGAAGGCGAAACACCACTGACACGTGATGCCTGACCTATAGTTTGAGGTTGAATCAGCGTCAACTTCTGTTTTGCTTCAATACTCAGGTTACTAAGTTGATTGAAATCAATGTCAATAGGAATTTTAACTCCATCCATACGAATCATTTTCTGAGCCATTTCTTCTTCTCTCACGATATAGCCCTCATATTTCATTTGGATCTCCGTTTGAACCAATATGTCTGGGTGAACATTACAAAGTTCCCCCGCCAACACCTTAACTTCTTCACTAATCCCCAACACATCTTCCAAATGAATTTGTGGTCTAATTAATAACGAACTCAATTTTACTTGTTGCGTAATCGGCGCACTATCTTTTTCTTCTAACATGATATTCGCCACTTCAGGAACTACGCCAGTCTTTGACAATGCTTTTTTCAATTTGTTCGTCCCATTAATCTTTTCCTCGACCAATCGCAACGCCTCATCATTAATCAAGCCCAAGCTATGTGCAAGAGGTGTAAGCCTTATATCTGCATTATCTTGTCTTAGCAAAATTCTATATTCAGCGCGGGAAGTAAACATACGATAAGGTTCCTCGGTTCCTTTTGTAACCAAGTCATCGATCAACACTCCAATATATGCATCTGCTCTTGAAAGAATAAAATCATTCTTTCCTGCAACCATATTATGCGCATTTATACCTGCCATTAATCCTTGACACGCAGCTTCTTCATAACCAGTTGTACCATTAATTTGTCCAGCAAAGAACAATCCCTTAATTAGTTTTGTTTCAAGCGTCAGTTTCAATTGGGTAGGAGGGAAGTAATCATATTCAATCGCATACCCAGGCCTAAACATTTTAGCGTTTTCAAAACCAGGAATAGATTTCATTGCAAGCATTTGAACATCTTCAGGCAAACTCGTTGAGAAACCATTCACATAAATCTCAATAGTATTCCATCCTTCCGGTTCAACAAAAATCTGATGACGGTCTTTATCTGCAAAACGGTTTATCTTATCTTCAATACTTGGACAATATCTAGGCCCAAGACTCTTTATTGAACCATTAAACATCGGACTGCGGTCAAATCCAGTGCGCAACAAATCGTGTGTTTCGTTACTCGTATATGTAATGTGACAAGGTCTTTGTGTTGTTAAAGCTTTAGTGTTAGTATAACTAAACTTATTTGGCACTTCATCCCCTGGCTGAACTTCCATTTTAGTGTAATCCAAACTTCTACCATCTACTCGCGGTGGAGTACCAGTTTTCATTCTTCCTGCTTCAAAACCAAAACCAATCAAGCTTTCCGTAATACCATACGAGGCTTTTTCACCCATTCTGCCTCCACCGAACTGTTTTTCACCTAAATGAATTAAGCCGTTCATGAAAGTGCCACTTGTTAAAACGACAGCTTCAGCATAAACACTAATTCCAATTGCGGTTTTAACACCAACAACTTTTCCGTTTTCCTCCAACACTTGCACCACGTCGTCTTGCCAAAAATCAACATTCACATTTCTTTCCAACATTAAACGCCACTCCATAGCAAACATCATTCTGTCGTTTTGAGTTCTAGGGCTCCACATAGCAGGACCTTTTGAAAGATTCAACATACGAAACTGAATGGCGCTCAAATCTGACACAATACCAGATCCACCACCCAATGCATCAATTTCTCGAACAATTTGACCTTTTGCTACACCACCCATAGCAGGGTTACAACTCATTTGCGCAATTGTGTTCATGTTCATGGTAATCAACAAAACCCTAGACCCCAATCTCCCAGCAGCATGCGCGGCTTCACATCCTGCATGACCAGCACCAACAACAATTACATCATATTTAGAAAGCATATACTGTTTATCACGTTTCACGTGAAACAAAATTAAAATTAATTAGGGTTAGCCACATGTTGTTTCACGTGAAACTAAATTCTAGAAAGGTAATAATCTTCCTTAGACCGCATTTCCGTAACCTCCGTATCTGTCTTGTCGTGATACCCACATAAATGCAAAACACCATGCACCATCACGCGAAGCAATTCTCTTT
This sequence comes from Crocinitomicaceae bacterium, assembly GCA_043720875.1. Lineage (GTDB taxonomy): Bacteria > Bacteroidota > Bacteroidia > Flavobacteriales_D > Crocinitomicaceae > JAYSRU01. The sequence goes on along the minus strand of JAYSRU010000017.1, from coordinate 11,687 downwards.
TGTATTCAACACCTAAAACGATTGAATTGTCCTTAACACGGTCCAACGAAACATACAATTCGCCAACAACATTCAAACCCTCAGTGTAATCGAATGTAACGATGTCTGTATAAAAATCGTGTTTTAAAAACTTATTATTGATATCCAATAAATATTCGTCAGAACAAAAAACTATTCCAACATTAACAGGACTCTTTCCCTCATCGAGCACAACCTTAGTCAACCATTGTTTGACATTCTTTTGACCTATACGAGGAGCGCCAACATCAGCACAAGAAAATGTAAGCATTAAGACTTAGAAAAATACATTTCTACTCGAGACCCGCTATCCGAAAACTCAACCTCATCAGCCAAATTGCGCATTAAAAAGACGCCTCGACCATATTCTTTTTCCAGATTTTCTTCCAACGTAGGATCAGGTAAATTAACGTGGTCAAAACCAACACCCTTATCATCAACACCAAAACAAAATTCATTTTGGCCATCCGAAACAAACACATCCACCACCAAATCTTTTCGCGACAAATTACCGTGAAAAATAGCATTATTAACCGCCTCAGTTACTGCAATCAAAACATTACCGAAGCGATCTTCATCCACCGATAAATCAGCACAAACCTTATCAATTAACATCTCCACTTTAACCAATTCATTAGCATCGCTTTGAATAATCAAATGTTCTATTTCAGTAAATCCCTTTCTCATGGTGTCTAATTCATTCTATTGAAATATTCATTCGCTTTGTCCTTATAATACTTATTGTAATTAGGATCTATAACTCTTAATATTTCGATTTGATTTGTTTTCTGTTTTGTATACTCATCAAACCTAATAAGGTTACTGTTTTGCTTAAATTTTCCTTCATTAGACTCCCTCTTGTCCTCAAACCCACGTTCCATTAAAGCTTTCTCTGACTCTAGCAAACGCGTTAAGATATCCTTTTGTCTTTTAATCATTTCTGGAGAAAAGCGCTTATTAATCAAATCTCTTTCTTGTTTCTCCATTTCTTCAATCAATTTATTCAGTTGATTTCCTTTACCCTTGCCTTCTTCATTCATTTCCTGACGCAACTTTTCCAGTTGTTGACGCATCGCAGTTTGCTGCGCAGCCATCTTAGCAACTTCCTTGTTACCCAGTCCAGGCACACCAGATTCACCCGGTTTACCATTCGGCCCAACACCCGGAGCAGCACCCGGCTTTTTACCCCCTGGATTCGGACCTTTTTCCATCGATTCCAATTGCTTCTTTAACATTTGCTTCATGTCGCCAGGACTCATCGGAGGCCCACTACCTGGCTTACCCTTGCCTTTACCGCCCGGCTTATCACATGACCCACTTCCTTTCATCATTCCCTTCATCTCTTCCTGCATACTTTGCAAGCTCTCGTTCAATAACAACGCAAGGTTATTATAAGAAGTCATAGTTAACTGTTGGTGTTGCCCAAGCTCTCGTCTACGATGTTCGTCAATATCCTCCAAGGCCAAGGCAAGGTTTTCGCCTACTTGTTTCAACTCATCATCGATGAACGTGGCTATCTTAGGAACTCTTTTTGCCAAAGCCAGCAAACTATCCTCCACAACTTTAGTATCATCAATAATAGACCTTTGTTTCCGCCCATACTTTCTATACATTGGATCATTATCCGCAACACGGGAAAAAGAATAAATCAGTTTTTCTTCATCAAAAGAAAGTGTCATCAAATTCTCCAGAATTGAACGCAAAGAGTCTATATCTTCTTCTTTCTCCTCTTTATTATCTTCATTCTGTTGAGCATCTAAGGATTTTGACAGCTCATCCATTTTCTCACTTGCCTTCTTTTGTTCCTCGCTAGACTTCGCTTTTTTACCCTCCTTCGACTCTTTTTTAGAATCTTCCATCGCCTTACTAATCTCCTCCTGCAATTCTTTTTGAAGATCCATATTCATTGGCTTCTCAAGCCCCTTATTAAGACTATCTAACTCATTCAACTCTTTCTTAATCTCCTCGAATTTTTCTTGCAACACCTCCTCTTTCTTGATTAATTCATCCGGAGATACTTTGTTTTTATCTTGTTCCTCCTTCAATTCAAGTTGTTCTTTACTTAATTCTTTTAGCGTTTTTTCAATGTCATCAATCTTTTCATTCACCTGCAATTTTTTTAGCATTTCCATGGTTCGATCCAATTGTTTCTTCATGTCTTCACTCGACTTCTCAACATCTTCCAACTTTTCTTGAACATTATTTTTGTCTTGATTTTTCATCATTTCCTCCAACTTCTGCAACAAGTCTTTCAATTCATCGTCCATCACCTCTTTCATTAACTCCTCAATCATTTTCATTTGTTCTAGAAGTTCAGGATCGGTTTCACTTAGCTTATCCTTTTCTTCCATTTGCTCTTGCAATTGTTCTTGAATGTTTTGCATGTCTTGTTGCAACTGTTCTTGTTTTAACTGCAATTCTTGTACTTGATTAATTTGATTCCAATCTTGCTTTTTAGAATTTCGAACGTCCTTTTTCAAGGCATCAACCTTCTTATTAAAATCACTCACTTTATTAAGCATAGCTTCCAACGACTTATTCGCGTTGGCATTTTGTGTGTCTTTTTGATCAATTAATTCTTTCAACGATGGTAATTCATAAGACCAAACCTCACTTTTGCCGTACTTACTTCCGTGCACACCATCATTATCCCCAACCACAAAATAGTATTCTATACGGTCATTAATCAGCAGCTCTTCGCGCAAAAAATCTACCGTAAATCTGAATGATTCGTTCAATCCTTGAATACGCTTAACATTCATTTTTTCACTCTTAATTTGACGTCCATTACGATTAATCGTGTAGACAAAATTTAACGAGGATAAACCATAATCATCACTACATGAGCCCTCAAAATAACGCAAACCCGATTTTAAACTATCCAAAGTTTCATTCACCAACACAACGGGAAAAGCATCCCTTACCACATTCAAAAGTACAGAAGAGCTATCCTTTCTCGCATTATAAGCGTTGGCCCACGAAAACTTTAACACCGTATTATTAAAAAATTTACGCTTAAACGAAATATCATTGTTGCCAGACATTACAACAGTATCGTTCATTCTAACAATAAGACCTTGACTATTTTTTACCCTAGCTTCAAAATTAATTAGCGAGCCCTCTGGCACAGACATATCATTACAGTTGCTAAATACATGTGTCTTCTTCATTAGATACTTAGGATAAACAACAGTAGCTGAAAGTTTTCCTAAACTCGCTTTAGGATTTACTACGATCAAATGTTCGTTGCTTTTATATTCATTCGAACTGAACCAAAACCTTGTGTTCACCGCAATATTCTTAATAACATAAGTATAACTTGTTTTCCCAGTTTTCACCATCAAAAACCGTCCCTTATCCCCATCCAAATAAAGTTGATCTGGCAACAAAGAGCCAACCAATTGAACTTCAATTATAGCATCTTCTCCTTCCTCTAAACGCAAGTTGGTATTGACCAAATTAAAAGAAAAAGGAGCCTGCGGAACAAACACTTTATTAAAGTTTACTACACGTTCTGTGCCTTGAAATAATAATCCAGGTAAATAAATCATCAGAATAACAATCACCAAAAGGCTTGGTAAAATATATTTCAAGAGCTTTCTATTCGTTCCTAAGTCAATAGCTTTAACAAATGGCAAAACACTTAATGAAGAGGATCGTTGCGAAACACTAGCTCTTAACAACTCAATATTTCCAACCTGTTCATTCACATTGTCATTTAGCTGAAGCGTATTTAACAAACGATCGGAAACTTCAGGGAACAATTCTCCGATAAGCTTAGCACCACGATAGCGGTCAATTCTTTTACCAATAGAAAACAATCTTGCTAGAGGCAAAGCAATAAACCGAATCAATACAAATAGGTTTACAGCAACAAACGTGAAAAAGAAAATAGCACGAAAACTTGAACCAAATCTTCCAAAATATTCCAAAGAAGTAACTAACAGAAAACTGACCAAAAATATTGCCACAAACAAAAGAGCTCCACGCAACATTTCGTTCTTATAATACTTTCTAATAAAAGCATCTATTTGCTCTAATAAACGATCAAATGAATTCATATTTTACCTTTAACAATGCTTACAAACGAAGATATAACTAATTTAATTATTCCACACTACAACACAAGAACAAGATTGGTTCAATACTTTACCGCAAAAGCATTCGAATAAACTATCTTTGCCAAAAATATTTATATGTCATCATCTCCTATTCGCGTTCGTTTCGCACCCTCACCAACAGGACCACTTCACATGGGTGGAGTCCGTACTGCATTATACAATTACCTTTTTGCTAAGAAACTTGGCGGAACGTTTATATTGAGAATAGAAGATACTGACCAAACACGATTTGTTGAAGGAGCTCAAAACTATATAGAAGACGCATTAGCTTGGTGCGGAATATCACCACAGGAAGGACCAGTACAAGGTGGAAAATTTGGCCCCTATGTACAATCAGAAAGACAACATTTATATAAACCTTATGCATTAGAGCTTGTTGCAAACGACAAAGGATATTATGCGTTTGACACACCTGAAGAACTTGACGCGGTGCGTGAACAGGCAAAAGCAATGGGTCAACCAAATTGGCAGTACAGCGCCATTACTCGTGGAGGATTGAAAAATTCATTAACCCTTTCTGCTGATGAAGTAAGCGTAAGGCTCAACGCGGGTGACCCCTACGTAATTCGTATGAAAATGCCACGAAATGAAGACATTCGTTTCGAAGACATTATACGCGGATGGGTGGTTGTAAACACAAACAATCTAGATGATAAAGTTTTATTCAAAAGTGATGGAATGCCAACTTATCACTTAGCAAATATTGTGGATGATCATCTAATGGAAATTAGTCATGTTATACGTGGTGAAGAATGGTTGCCTTCAGCTCCTTTACACGTTTTATTGTACAAAGCATTTGGTTGGGATTGTCCAAAATTCGCGCATTTACCATTACTACTGAGACCTGATGGAAACGGGAAACTTTCGAAAAGAGATGGCGATAGACTAGGATTTCCAGTGTTTCCAACAAATTGGACAACCGCTGAAGGAGAATTATATTCTGGCTACAGAGAAAAGGGTTACCACCCACAGGCATTTCTAAACATGCTTGCTTTTTTAGGATGGAACCCAGGAACAACACAAGAAATTTTTAGCCTAGAAGAATTGGTGGAGGCATTTAGTCTTGAACGTGTAAACAAAGCAGGAGCAAAATTTGATGCTGAAAAAACTAAATGGTTTCAACAGCACTATTTACGCGCTACAGCGGATAAAGAACTTGCTGGCGATTTAAAGAAAATCATTTCAACTGATTTAAACGACGAATACCTCACAGAGGTTTGTAGATTGATGAAAGAGCGTGCTACTTTCGTTGGAGACATTCCAATCGAAGGAGCCTACTTGTTAACTAAACCTTCAGTATACGATCAAACTACCATTGATAAAAAATGGAAAGACGAAACAGCAGAACTATTATCTGACTGGAAAACCGAATTGAAAAACACTGAAACATGGACAGCAGAAAACCTTGAAGACTTATTTAAAGCATACATAACCTCAAAGGGAGTTGGAATAGGGGCTGTACTTGCCAATTTTAGACTCGCAATAACAGGTGCGGCAATGGGGCCAAGTATGTTCGAAATTATAGTCTTACTCGGCAAAGAAGAAACTTTAGCAAGGATGGAGGAAGGAATGAATTATGTTTCACAACATCGGTAATGAAAAACTGCATTGAAGTAAACGGAATACAACTCTATTGCTATCATGGATGCCTTGAAGAAGAGGCGCTTATTGGTGGCGAATATATGGTGGATGTTTATCTTGAATGTGATTTTTGGGAGGCAGCACTTAACGATGAACTTGCCCTCACCATTAATTACGTACAAGTAAATGAAATCGTGACGGAAGAAATGTTGAAGCGATCCAAACTCATTGAACACGTTGGTCAGAGAATTATTACACGAATGAAAAAAGAAATAAAAGGAATCGAATTCGTGAGATTAAAGGTCTGGAAAATAAGACCTCCGATCAATGGAGATGTCAAAAACGTTGCAATTATCATAGAAGATACTTGCAAGTAATGCTTAAAATCAAATAATTTTACTACTTTTGTTCACGCTCTAATAGGGTTTCATGGCCGAGCGGCTAGGCACCGGTCTGCAAAACCGTCTACAACGGTTCGAATCCGTTTGAAACCTCAAACAAAAAGCCCCACTTATATTAGGTGGGGCTTTTTACTTTTAACAAACTTTTTGATTACTTAATTGTCAATCGCTTGAATTCCTTGAATTCTACATTATCGTTTCCTTTACCAATCATGAAATAAATATATTCACCTGGGGCTACCATGTTACTTGATAAATCAAGTCCACTCCACTCAAAATTTGAATCAGAACTAGTGAACACAGTTTTATTATTTTGATCCATTATCGTAACTTGAAACTCCTTAACGTTTTGGATGTTCAACTTAAGAATATCATTTTGTCCATCACCGTTCGGCGTGAAGATATTAGGCAATTCACCAATTATTGCTGCTTTACCTATAGACACTGATGGAGTTGTATCCATTGGATTAGAGGACTCTGTTCTATCTACTTTTCTCAAATATTCCTTTTTTTCTTCTACTAATTTTACTTGATCTTTTTCAGTTGTATTAATTACCGACTCTTTAGGATTTGGTGCAACAATAATCTCTTCAGCGCCTTCAGATAGCGTGTTACTCTGTGCAACAATAGTCAATGCAGCACTATTTACTGCAGTCGAACCATTTTGTTCAACAACACCCTCAGCAACAAAAACCTTTGTACGGTTTGTCGCTTCAACTTTTTTGTTTTCAACTGATTGTACCGATTTATTGCTTACAGAATTAGATCCTTTAAACAAATACACCGAACCCACCACGATTAAACTCGCCGCTAATCCACCACCAATAATCTTGGCCACTAAAGCGCTTGAGCTAACCGCACCAACCGCACCTTGAGTTATACCCGCTTGCACTCCGCTCCATAAATCTGGGCGAACTGGCAATTCCTGATTTCTCAGTGCTGACTCAAAAATATCTTTTATATTATCTTTCACTTTCTACTGTTTCTAATTTCTTGCGCAGATATTCTCTAGCGCGAGAATACTGCGATTTTGATGTATTTTCAGTAATTCCTAATGCCTCAGCAATTTCCTTGTGACTGTATCCTTCAATTGCAAAGAGGTTAAAAACCGCATTGTAACCTGGTGGAAGCTCTTTTACTAACTTCAACAAATCTGCTGCGTTAATATCCGAAGTGATTTGTTCGGGTTCATTTAATTTATACCCCACATCATCAATAGATTGATCGTATTGCATTTTTTTTCTAGCCCTCAAATGGTCCAACGCAGTATTAACCATAATTCTACGCACCCAACCTTCGAAGTTTCCTTCCATTTTAAAGTCAACAATCTTGTTAAACATTTTAATGAAACCTTCCTGCAATACATCCTCTGCTTCCATCATCGAAGACATATAACGGTTACAAACCGCCAACATCTTTGGAGCATACATATCAAACAACTTTTTCTGAGATTTTGGATTTCCTGCTATACATTCTGCTAATAGCTCTTGTAATGCATTTTCCATTCTCTGTTTACTTTGACGTAAATAACAATAAATAAGTTGCAAGGTGCTACAAAAAAGTTTGTTAAACCAAAGAAAAGAGGTTTATTTACGAAAAAAAGAAATTCGTTTTGAAAATTATTGCATTCATATTTTTGGTTATTCCACTGATAACCAACGCAAAAACTACGACTCATTGGATTGGAAAACTCCATATCGGCTCTGCCAAAACAATAGATTTTGAAATAAAACTTGAAATAAAACATAATGAGTATCAATTACTTTTACCCAATGGCGGAGAAAACATATTAATTGTTGGGAAAAAAATTGGTGATAGTTTGCGGTTTTCATTTGACCAATATAATACCTATCTAATCTTTAAGATTAGTTCTAATTCTTTAGCTGGCAATTGGGTCAACTTAAATAAAAAAAACTATCGTATTCCTTTTACTGCATCCCATTTTAAAAAATCAGTCAAACAAAAGGGAACGTTTCCTAAAATAAATGGAAAGTACGAAACCTACTTTGATTACAACAATTCGGATAAATCTCCAGGACTAGGAATATTCAAACAAAAAGGAAATCATTTATCCGGAACATTTCTAACCGAAACAGGTGATTATCGCTATTTAAATGGTTATGTGAAAAAGGACTCTACCTTTGCGTTTGGATGCTTTGATGGGGCACATGCATATTGGTTTGAAGGAAAGATCAAACAAGACAGTCTAATTGGTGTTTTTTATAGCGGCACTCACGGATCTTCATTATTTCATTCTCGCTTAAATGACTCCTTTAATCTTAAAGATCCCACAAAAATCACGTTTGAAACCTCAAAAGATGCAGTTATAAATTTGTCAGCGATCGATACATCTAATATTAAAATGTATTGGACCAATTCTTCGTTTGTTGGACAAGTCACAGTAATTCAAATAATGGGAACTTGGTGTCCTAATTGTATGGATGAAACAAATTTTCTAATTGGTCTCAAAAAAAGAAACCCTTTACTCTCTATTGTTGGCTTCGCATATGAAACTGGAAATGATAGTATTGAACAACTGATGCGACTAAAGAAATACAGCAAACAGCTTAAATTAAACTATCCTACATACTTAGCTGGAACTGCTAGTAAGCTTGTAGCAAAACAACATTTTAACTTTTTAAACGAAATCAGCTCGTTTCCGACAACAATCGTATTAGGTAAAGATGGCAAAATAGCAAAAATATATACTGGTTTCTCTGGACCGGCAACCGGAACATACTTTACAGAATTCGAAAAAGAATTCTCAGCTCTAATAGAAGCTTTAGAAAGACAATAGTTAAATTTTATCTATTCTAGCTTGGTGTCTACCCCCTTCAAAAGCAGTAGTTAAATAAGTAGTAACTATTTCTTTTGCCAATTCCTCTGAAATAAATCTACCCGGCAGCGTTAGAATATTCGCATCATTATGTAAGCGTGCCAATGTTGCTATTTCAGCCGTCCAACACAACGCAGCACGAATACCTTTATGCTTGTTTGCAGTCATATTGATTCCATTACCCGAACCACAAATAAGAATTCCGCGAACGTTTGATTTTAAAACCTCCTCAGCTACAGCATGGCCATAATCTGGATAATCTATACTCTCTAAAGAATTACAACCTTTATCTATGATCGAATAATTCAGTTGCTTCAAAAAGCTTATTAAAGCCGTTTTTAACTCAAAACCTGCGTGGTCACACCCTATAACTATTGTATTTTCAGACATTTTTAATATTTTCATCAAAAGTACTTCTTTATTAACAGAATCCATAGAACTATTAACAATGATCCCAAAATAGAATACTTTACTGCTTGAAAACTAATGCTTTAAAAAAATCAAAAAAAGACAAATTGTGAATAGATTTGTTTACAACATGTTTATACAATTCATAACTTTTTCTTTCATTATTAAACCTTAATTAGGCTTGGGATTATATTTTAATAATCCTAAAGAAGTTTCAGTAATTTATCAAAAGTTGTTAAAATCGTTACCAACACTCGAAAGAAGTATTTACTCTATTTAGATATTAACAACTCAAAGTAATAACCTCATAATCATTTTTTACTAAACTACACTCTTGCAACTACTTACCATCACAGCGTTTATTGAAAACATGTTAACACATTTTGAAAACTAACAGAAGCAATAAAAATTACTGTTATTTTTAAACAGTATTAACAACTTAATAATAAAGAATAAATATTTTTAATTTAAAGAATATAATATTATTTATTTAGCTTGGATATGCGGTCTGAGTGTAAATGTGTAAAATTCAATTAAAAAAACTATCTTCGAACTGAGCGATTAAAATTAATCAATTATTTCAACTAAAATAAAGCATTGAACGAGTCCGAAAAAACATATTTTAATTCACATTTAGTAAAAACCGAAACGCGACGAGTTATCCCTATTTATCTACTTTTTGGGCTAATTATAATGCCATCATTAGCTTACCTGTGTTACTTAGTTAATTTACCTAAAATATATACTTACCTCTTAGCCTCGGCAGCATTTGTATTACCCTTGTTTGGTTTATTTATTTATGTGTCGAGGCGGTTATCAAATTACGTTCAACATTTTTTTGGATTATACACTACGATATTGTGTTGCTTTGCTATTCGTGATATTTACACAAGTCATTTTAACATATTGCATTTATTGTCATTTCTGATATTTTATATGCTTTGTATTTCTGCTATAAGGTATTTATTATTCATTTTGTTTTTTTCCGTAATTTCTCTCACTTTTTTGTACTACACGTTGTTTCAGTGCGCATACAGTACAGATTGGAACATGTTGTTATTTGTTGGTTGTGCATTGTTGTCTTTCGTAAGTTGTTTGCTTTTTTGGTCTCATAAAAGAAGCACAGATAAAGTGTTGAGTTTAACGAATTATTACCGTCAATTTATTAATCAGCCAGGAAGAGGGTATGTGCTTTTTAGTTTATTGCAAAATGAAAGAAACATCGTTGATGTGAGTTCTGAAATATTCAATCTTTTACCTAAAAATAGAGAAACTACATTTTTTTGGGATTTATTCAAGGAAGAAGAATTATTAGTGATAATGAAATTGAAAGTGGGTAATTACTTTGAAAAATACAAACATTTTACAATACTAGGTGAAGAAAAAAAGAGTTTAAAAATTGAAATAACGTTAATGTCTTTTAAAAATCAAATATTGTTTCAAGCATTAATTTTAGATGCCACAGATTTTATTAAAGAGGAGGAAATTAAGGAACAACAAAACAAAAAATATCAAAACCTTTACGAACGTAATTTGGCCGGTGTTTTTACTATGGATGTTGAGAGTAAACTCATAGATTGTAATCCGGCATTTTATAGTATTCTAGATGATGATGTAGAAAAGGGTGAGTACTGTTTTAGAGGGAAAAGGGAAAAGATATGGAAACAACTGTTAACACTTGTTGAGATAAATACGAGTATAAAAAACTTTCAGGTTGATTATTTACTAACATCGGGAGAAAAAAAGGTATTAATTTTTAATATTTACCTAGATAAAGTGGAAAGATTGATAGAAGGAACTGTTGTAGATGTATCGGATTTACAAAAAGCTACTACGGCATTGCAACACAGCGAGGAAAAATTTAGAACCCTCTATGAAGATAGTAATAATGCAATTTTTCTCTTAGATGATGAATTAATTATTGAAGCCAATAATAAGGCTATAGATATTTTTGGATATGAGCTCTATGTATTGCAAAATAAAACGTTGTTCGAATTATCTAAAAGTGACTCAGACGAAGCTAAGAATGAATTTAACAGATATATGCAGCGCTTAGCAAAAAACAAAAAAGTTCACTTTCCTTGGCATTTCATAAAAGAGAATGGAGCATTGGTTGAAGCGGACGTGCAAATTACTAAATTAAGAATTGGGGATCGTTATTTTAATCAATGTTTGATTCAAGACAATACCGAAAGAAATAGAAACGTTTCGAATTTGCAAAGATCTCAGCAGGGCTTTAAATCAATTATAGATAATGCGCCCGAGGGATTTATTATTCTTAAGGAAGAGGTATGTATTTATGCGAACCCAGAAGCATATAAC
>JAYSRU010000016.1:0-2355 GCA_043720875.1 Crocinitomicaceae bacterium | reverse complement strand
TAAGCCATAGCGCTGATAATTCTGAACTACTCGGCAAAAGTATTGACCGATAAAGTAAAACGATTATTGTAGTATTACGTTTCTGTTAATTGTTTAACCGGATAGTAGCGTTGTCATGGATTCTTGACCCGTTCAATAATTGACAAAAATTATATCAATTTATTTATATTCAATTAGTTGAATGTTTGTGCGTGCTCAAAAACAATTTAACCCACTCAATATGCCTAGAAATGTAGTGCCGGTCAATGGTAAGTTGAAAATAACTGTGTTAGATTCTTTTGGGTTGCATTTTGGTGAAGAAAAACTAGATGAGTTAAGCCAAGATCAAATCGCATGGCAAGATACAAGATTCAGCAACACATTTTCGTAATTATCTTAAAGAAATATCGTTGGTAGTATCTCAAATGCGTTGAATAGTTTTTTTGCTATCGTAAAATTTTAGAATTAAGAAAAGAAAATGGACTGTAGCTTATGTTAACTTGAACCTACCGTTTCTCATTTTTTGGTACTTATTATTCCAATTAAATTCTAATTCCTTATCTTTAACCTATGATAAGATTTGCGCTTTTTATTTCATTTCTATTTTTTACGATAAGAGGCAATGCCCAGGTAAAAGCTTTTGATAACCTAGAGCGATTGTATGCTCAGAAACATTACCGTGTAGTGAATAGAAAGGCGCGTCGTGCATTGGATAACCCTGATTATGATTATTCTATGGTTCCTACGCTCTATAAAAGCATGGCGATGTTCCAAATGGCGAAGAACGAAGGCTGGTATGATCGTCACCCGAATGCTTTACAGGAAGCAGCAGAGTTATTTAAGCAAATCAAAAAGTCTTCTGACGGAATACGTGTTTTTAATGGACATATTTATGAAATCTCATCCTTAAAACGAGATCTGTATTCATGGGCCGAAGATCTAAAACGTCAACAGAGCAACAGTACGTTTAAAGAGTTGACTGAAGTTTTGAATAAACTGTTTGACGATGTGCCAAACATTGACCTAGAAGGTGAACAAAATCCAACAGCTTACCCTAAGGCAGATCCTGGGATAGCTTCTTCTGAGGAAGTAAAGTCGCGCGTTGAGATGGTTAACTTGGCTAAGACGTTTATTGGCACTCCTTACGTTTGGGCAGGCGAAGATCCTAAAGGATTTGATTGCTCTGGTTATACAAGTTATTTATATGCGAAGAAGGGAGTAAGTTTACCACGTAGAGCGTCAGAACAATATGATAAATCTACCAAGATTAAACAAAAAGATGTACTGCCTGGCGATTTAGTTTTCTTTGACAGCGGTTCTGGTATTTCGCACGTAGGCGTGATCATATCCGAAGGCGATGCTCCATTAGTTATGATTCATTCATCTTCTTCTAAAGGTATCATTATTACAGATATAGAAAAATCGGATTACTGGTTAAACAGAATGGTTGGTTTTGGTCGATTTATCGAATGATTTCAAATAGTACTACTAACTATTCGCTCTTCTTGCTAAAATAACAATGGCGCTAATTGTGGTGATACTTAACGTAATAAGGGAAACCTTCAATAATAGGTTGCTTTCTAATTTGGATCCAACCAAAAAGGCGAGTAAGAAGATTGAGAACAACGCAAAAAATGCACTCATTTTAGGTAAGAATCCTTCCATGTTTTTAGTAGTAAATTTTAAACTTGAATAAACGGTGCAACCTACCCCAATAAGTAAACTGGCAAGTGCGAAATTCCAAAAATCGTGAAGTACTTGTGTTTTTATAAACCCAATGACGAAAAAGCTAAATCCAATTAAGCTAAAAACTATTCCATAACGGACATACCACAATCGTAGGTTTTCATTTTTCAATAATGAAGCAATCGTTGAAGTACATAAGATAGTTAGTAGGCCAGTTAATGCAATTTTTAAGAATAAGCCATAATTAGAAAAGATGAATACGCCTGTTATTCCTAAAAGGAAAACTGTTATGGCTATGGTGTATATTAATTTGATCCTTCGTTTCATATTATATTTTTATACCGAATATGCACACATCATCTATCTGGTCTAAATCACCTTTCCAATTGTCAAATTCTTCTTGAATGATCACGAATTGCTGTACCATGTTCTTGGTTTTGCCTTCAGAATTCATATCGAGTAAAAGATTTTTCAAATTTCGAGACATATATTTTTTCTCTCTTGGGCCTCCAAATTGATCTACAAATCCATCCGTGAATAAATAAACGCAATCGCTTTTTTCTAATTGAAAGCTATGATTCGTAAATGGCTTAGGATTGATGTATTGACCAATTGGTTGTTTGTCAGGTTTCAATTCAATCATTTCACTTCCACGAATGATGATGCTGATTATCATAAAAAAAACAATGA
>JAYSRU010000015.1:0-6597 GCA_043720875.1 Crocinitomicaceae bacterium | reverse complement strand
CGCACATTACCCACATACATCACCGCAATGTGTCTGCTGTCTGCCCAAGCCTTCACTTTAAACTCACTTAAGTTATCGTCCTTTCCATATTCTATTCCACCAACTGCTATCGGGTACGACTCTAATACATGTCCGAAGCCAACCGGCGTAACTTCATTAAACTTAAAAACTTCCGTATTCAAAAACCCAAGGTAATTCGTAATCATTTCTTCCCAAGCGGTTGAATCTTCTCCTAAACTTTCTTTGAGGTCAACGAAAATGACACCATAATTGTGGTTATCGTGTATCACTTCCGCAACATAAATCTTGCTGCTATCCGTAGAAATCGATACTTCCCACGTTGGTTCACTAGGAAAGTAAGCCTGTGCACCTGTTTCTAGTATTGGAAACTTCTTAAAGCGTGGAATTTCTTGTGCAATTGATGGAGTAACGCTCAGCAACAATAGAAAGATTAAAGAGTTTTTCATGACTTAATTTTAGAACATATATTCAAATATACACTATTTTACTTTTATTGGGAGTAGAAGTTATCGTTTAAAACAACGATAGTGCAACTCGGTCCATTCAATCCGGATATAGTTTTTTAACCAGGCAAAAATCAATTGCGGTGGCTTCAAGTACAACTTATAACCAACTGGAAGTGCTACCTTAGAATAGGTTAGGGGTTTTGAAAGACTAGAAGATGTTCTGCCTTGCCTTTCTCTACGTAGCGCAATCTTGACATATCGACAGGTAAAAAATAGGTAAATTGAACGCGTTAGTACATTGAATCTGGGTACTTTTTTGATATGTTTCGGTCTTATCACAGAAGGTATGACGTGGAAACTAAAATAGGCTGCAAAATCTAATTGCACCCAGTTGGCAAATAAATCATACGATCCCATAACCTTGTATTTGTCTTGATAGGTTAACACCCGATCACTAAAACCATTTAAAAATTCAGCGTCATACCGCATCCATTTAGTGTGATTCATTCCCTTTGTTTCATAATAATCCAAGATCAATTCTGATAAATGAATCGATTGCTGGCAAATGAACTCAATACCCGGACTAAATAATGGATCTATAAATGCCGCTGCATCCCCAATAACTGCAATTCCTTCATCGTATAATTTTGAACTTACGAACGGTAAATTGGGTAAGTGTTTAATGTTTCCCCGTGTTGCATCACCAATTATTGCATTCAACTGGGCATCCTTCCTAATGTAATCGTCGAAGAATGCATCTGGATTATTTCCATCTAACATATGCGTATCATAAACAATCCCGATACTTGTTACATCGTCAGTAATTTTTATGTGCCACCACCAACACCCTTTGCGCATAAACTGTAAGGTACCATGTTCTCTAGGACCAATAGAATTCTTGTCCCAAAAATCGTTTTTCGTGCAATCCCATTCCTTTACAGGTCTAAGTCCTTTAAAATGAGCAAAAGAGGCCGAAGTATTGAATTTCAAATCTTTCTTACCCCAGTTTAATTTTTTATTTACGATGCGTTCCGGACCTGATGCATCCACCACCCAAGTTGCCACAAATACGCGCAATTCCTCATTATGCTTAACCGATATCGTGGTATTCAATTTAGTATAAATGAGGTCACAAATTTCAGCTGGACGCAATAATTCAGCCCCAAGACTTACAGCTTCGTTCAACAAATCAGTATCAAATACTTGGCGATTAAAATGATATCCATTCGATACACTTTTTAATGCTGGACTTGAAAACTCGTTCATTTTATTGAAATCGTCGCTCTGGTGCTCGTTGAACAAAAATCGTAAGCCTGCCTTTGGTATTTGCTTTTTTAGAATAGGATCAATTGAGAATCTATTAAAAAATAGTCCAGTTAACTCAGCACTACTTTCCCCAACTTTTGGAGGAAACACAACGCTTCTCTCAATGATCAACAAAGATAATTTAGGGTTTTTGCGCAACATAGAAATCGCCATAAGCGAACCCGCAATCCCTCCTCCTAGAATAATGATATCGTGAGTTTTAGCTTTCATTTGAATCGAACCAAGATTTACTAAGTTTTTATGTTTACGTTTGTGAAATTACTATAATTAACCTAGACCTCATCATTACAATTGAACGATTCCAAGCAAATACAATTTAAATCGCTTACGTTATTTGTCGTTGCTGCCAATTCACTTTTATTATCTGGTTTGTTATTGGGCGCTTGCCTTGAACCTTTTCAAATAATATTATTGCAATGGTGCGGATTGTGTGGCGTGTTTATAACGTATCGCTTCAATGACCTGATAGATCAAACCCTAGACTTTAGATTTAACCTTAAAAGACTAATTTCTAATCGCTTGAATTTACTTTTTATCCTCCAATTCGTTTTTATATCCATTCCTTTGTTCCTCTATTTCTTTTCTCCGTTTAGAATTTTTTTGCTCGTCTCGATTTGTATTTTAGGCATTTTATATTCCGTAAACTTCAAGATCGGTCAAAAACATTTTCGCATTAAAAATCTGTTTATTGGGAAAAATCTGTTTATTGGACTTTTATGGGGATCATTAATTTTAGCGGGAGCGGGTCAGTTTTCTAGGTTACATGTGATTGCTTTATTCACGTTCACGTTTATTCAAGTGTTTATTGGAAGTAGTATTCGCGACATTCCAGATTTAGAAAGCGATTTAAAAGATAATGTCAATAGTTTGCCGGCCAAATTAGGCGTCGATAAAACACTTTTTGTGCTGCACACTTGCAATTTCATGTCGCTGTTAGTTGCCTCTATGATCGATACTACATTGATCTTTGTGCTACTGATTTCGTTGGTTGTTATTTATCGAAGCTTTACCCTGTTTAAAATTCAGCGTAATTTTAACGCTACTTTTTGGACACAAACCATGAATCTGATGAATTGTTTATTCATTTTTTTAGTCACACTCATTCAATTTCTATATGAACACTTTAGCTAACATTAATCCTGAACATTTCGCTTTAGTTATCTTAATTTCCGCAACATTGTTTGCCGTATTGTGGATGTTTGACAGCATTACGCACGGTAAATTGGTGGAAGTTGACATCACTGATAAAGAATTGCAAACGCACCGCATAATCCTCTTGAGTTCGGTATTGATGGAAGCGACACTGGTGCTTATGTTTTGGGTAGATTACTTAATTCTCCCCATGTTTTTAGCGTTTTTCATTACGCGCAGTGTGCATGAATTTATTGATGAATTACATTGGCACGCCAACCGATGTTCCAAATACGAATCAATGTTACACTTTGGCATGTGGATTTCTATTCTTACCAATACTTTTGCCATGTTCTTATGGGGATTCTTTACCCATTACAGAGGGCTATCAGAACTTAATATATTTTACATCATTTGGGCGGTTATTGTTGGTCTCATCATTTTCTTCATCGGTTTAAAGGAATGGAAACGAGGATAAACAGTATATTTGTAGGTATATACAACTTGTTAAACATGACATCATTAAGCTATAAGTATATTGTTTTAGGATTGACATTACTCTTGTCTCAATCCAATGTTTTCGGACGTAAAACACCCATTACCGTACCTCAACAATGTTTGAACATTCACAACAAATGGTTAAAAGAAACCTTTACGCTTACGCAAAATAGTGTGGGATTTAGCGCACCAATTAGTGCTCGGGCATACGCCTATTTCTCTATCGCAATGTATGAAAGTACGGTTGAAATAATGCCATCACTTCAAAGTTTGTCTGGACAATTGAACCAATACAAACGTACACAATACAGTTCGCCCGATGTAGCATACATTTGGCCCTTAGTGGTGAACGCAACCGACCATGAGATGATCAAGCATTTATACAAAATTATGCCGCCAGCGAATGAGCAACACGTAAAACACACCTTAGACTCTATCACAAAATCAGTTTCCAAGAAACATTCAAAATTGGCAATTGAACGCTCGATAAATTATGGAAAAGCAATTGCCCTCGAGCTAATAGAATGGGCAAAAACCGATGGCGGAAACGAAGCCTATTTTGCAAATTATCCAACCAACTACACACCGCCAACATGTAAATCTTGTTGGGCATTAACTGCACCTGGTTATCAAACTGCACTTCTTCCATATTGGGGAAAAAATCGACTATTGTTAGAAAATAGTGCAACAGCCACAGAAGCCTGCAACGTTATTCCATTTTCAACCGACACAAATTCTGTCTTATATAAAGATGCTATGGCAATTGTTTCTATTTCAAAATCAAAAAATCCTGAATATGAAAGAATAGCAGAATACTGGGATGATGCGCCTGGATATTCTGGCACACCATCAGGGCATTTCTTTAGCTTAACAAGGCAACTGGTTGAACAACAACATTCCACCTTAGAAAAAGCCATGGAAGTTTACGTCAAACTAGGTGTAGCCTTAAACGATGCATTTATCAATTGCTGGCGTTTAAAATACACGTTCAACTTTATTCGTCCCATTACTTACATTCATCGGTATATTGATCCCTATTATAATTCATTCATTGCGAGTCCATCGTTTCCTGAATTTCCATCGGGTCATTCATTTCAATCTGGTGCTGGAACAGAAATATTAAAAGCGCTGTTTACAGATACCATTAAATTTACGGATGCTACAAACTACAAAAAAACGGACATTGACGGTACACCGCAACACTATACTTCATTCTCCGAAATGGCAAAAGAAATTTCAATTTCACGCTTTTATGGCGGAATTCACTTTAACCAAACCCTTGAAATCAGTCTAGGTTACGGACAAAAAATTGGGCAATTTGTATCCTCCGAACTTAAATGCAAAAAACCATGATGCAAAAGCTACTTCTTCTTTCCTTCTTATTTCTTACCGCTTATGCGAATGGACAAAAGACTTTGTTTTCAGAAGTTAGCGATCAAATTGGACTCAGCTATCATTATCCAGGAAATGACTTTCAGCTTTTTGGCGGTGGAATAATGGTTTTCGATTTTAACAATGATGGCTGGGAAGATGTGTTTCAACCTGGAGGAATTTTTGTTTCCAAACTATGGATGAATAATAAAGGAAAATTCGTTGATGTTACTACCAAATATGGATTAGATTGTCTGCTGGGTTACAATGTTTTGAGTGCCGTTTCGGCAGATTACGACAACGATGGTTACCAAGATTTTTTTATAGCAAATTATGGAACCGGTTTTGGTAGAGGCGATAAAAAAGCTCCAGCTTTATTAAAGAATAAAAAGGGAAAAGGTTTTGAAATGATTTACCTAAATGAAATTCTACCCGTTGGTCATTATTCAGCAGCCTGCTGGGGAGACATTAACAAAGATGGTTTTTCGGATCTTTACATCACCAATTACATCGGAAAAATGGGTGAACTTTCTGATACTTCAGGAAAAGTTATTGGTTACGACCCAATTTGTCTTGAAAACAGACTTTTAATCAACCAAAAAGGCAAAGGATTCGTCGAGGCTGCTCAACTTTACGGCGTTAATGATAATGGGTGTGGATTTACCGCAAGCTTCACAGATGCTGATAATGATGGTGATCAAGATTTGTTATTATTAAACGATTTTGGAGAATGGACCGAAATTGGAAATAAATTCTACCGTAACGATTTTCCATTGGCAACATTTACGGATGTAAGTGAAACCAGTGGTTTTTCAAAGCTTATGTACGGGATGGGAATTGGCCAAAGCGACTATGACTATGATGGAGATTTTGATTATTATATAACCAACATTGGAAAAAACTATTTTTTCAACAACACGAATGGAATTTTCACCGATGTTTCTAAATCAATGAATTTGGAATTAACGTATGAAAAAGATTCAATAAAAGGTACCAGTTGGTCCCCATTGTTTTTCGATTCAGATTTTGATGGCGATGTGGATTTATATATCTCAAAAGGAAACATTGCTACCTTAATTCCAGTTGCTGTTCTCAAAGACGCTAATAAATTTTTTGTAAATGAAAATGGTGTATTTGTCAATACTTCTGATAGTTCAGGGATTGATGATATACTCTCACATCGCGGATCTGCAACATTCGACTATGACCATGATGGCGATTTAGACATTATCTCTGCGGTGGTAAAACTACCCTGGGGCGCATTTGCAAATAAAGAACAGAAGTTGAAGTTTTACCAAAATGAAATGCCTCAGGGAAATTTTGTGGGAATTAAATTAGTTGGTGAAAATGATGTTAATAAAGACGCATTTGGCTGTAAAATTTTGTTTGAACAAAGTAGTCTTCAAATGTTGAAAGAAGTGGACGGAGGAAGTGGTCATGCATCTCAATCTACCCGTATTCTTTACTTTGGACTGGGCACAGCAACATCTTTACAGAAAGCCACCATTTATTGGCTCAATGGAGAACAAATGACACTCGAAAATTTAAAAGCTGGATTAATCTATGAGGTTCATTCGAACAAAAAAGTTAAACTGAAAAAGCACTAATTCTGCTTGAATACTTTTTCCGATCCCTTCCGCCTAAACAATCGCTATTTCCAGAACACTAAAATTATCTTTTCAACATTCGGCAATCATAATCTGAATTTAACAAAAACTTGAAGTCGGGTTTCCTATCTTTGCATAGAATTTAAAAATCAATTATGAAAAACACTTTTACGCTACAGCGTGTAACGCTACTACTT
>JAYSRU010000014.1:0-6650 GCA_043720875.1 Crocinitomicaceae bacterium | reverse complement strand
CCGCGGGTTGTGTTACGTTGAAACTAGTTGAGATTAAACAGTTATTATTGTCACGAACAATTACTGAATAATTACCCGTGATTAATCCTGCTAAATCTTGCGTTACGTTTGGCATAATCACTGTACTAGCGTCGCTCCAAGCATAAGAATAAGGTATTGTTCCACCGTTTACGGTAAGGTCAATTGTTCCGTTAGCTCCACCAAAACAGTTTACACTTGTTCCTGTTATTGCAGTTGAAAGTGCTGCAATGGGTTCATTAATTATGTATGAGCCAAAAGAAGTACACAAGTTACCATCTGTAATTGTAAGGTTGTAAGTATTTGCAGTTAATAGCGAGATATCTTCGGTGGTAGCACCGTTACTCCAAGCATAAGAATATGGATAAACACCTCCAGATGGATTCAGATTTATTGAACCGTTATTGCCGAACTTACAGAGTACATCTACTGTTGATGCAGTTTGTACTAGCGATGTCGGTTCACTTACGGTTGCAGAAGTTGTACCTGTGCAACCATTACCGTCTGTTACTGTTGCGGTATAAACACCGGTATTCAATCCGTTAATATCTTGAGTTGTAGCGGCATTTGACCAAGAAGTGGAATAGCCAGGAGTACCACCATTAATCGTTAAATCAACTGCTCCAGATCCAGGACCACCGTTACATAATTTGTCGGTAGTGCTAGTACTTAAGTTCAATGCTTCTTGAGGTTGTGTAATTGTTGCACCTGTAAACGTTTGACATCCATTCGCATCAGTAACAGTTAATTGATAGTCACCAGCGCCAAGTCCAGCTAAGTCCTCTGTGTTTCCGCCATTTGTCCACGCATAGGTGAAAGGGCTAGATCCATTAGTTATCGTTGCATTGATAGCTCCTGTTAATAGTGATTTACAAAGAACGTTAGTATGTGTTTGTGAAGAAAGAAATCTTCTTGCAGTCATAGCAAATGAAGGGTGAGTGCATTCGTCAAAACCTTCGATGTTCCATGTGTTGTTATAATAATCAGGTAAAGGAATAGATCCTAATGGAATTGACTCGTCATACAATGGTCCAAAACCTAATGAATAAGGACCAAATGTTATAGCTGGTATCGTAAACGATGGAGTACATTGCCATGAGACACACCATTTCCAGGGTTTTGACCAAGTAGGACAAGGGTAAGGAATTGGTATGCAAATCTCTGGTATAGTGATGGCAGGAGTAATTTGAATAAGCGGTAAGGTAAAGCTGAATGTGATCGCTTCCATATCGAATGAGAAACTAATTTCATCCCAGGTTCTATTTTTAAATGAACCTATAATCGTGTACGACGGGATAATGTCCATGGTTTCATAATAACACGGGAAATCATAATTCACAGTGTTGCCTATTTCATAATTGATAATGCTACTCGTACCGGATGTTACTAAAGTAGCACCGTTGTAAACAGAATAGCTAACAGGAACAGGGAATTCCATTTTACCGTATACTCTTGGCTTAAAATCAAAACATTGGTTGGTTGCCACTTGCATTACAAATGAAGCACTAAAAATCGTGTAACTTAATGTTGCTCCTGAAACAGGCTCAGTCCATGAGTTTGTTAGGTTACCTAATATTTGACCTACAACCGCGGCAGGACCAGGAATGTTTTCTAGAATCTCGCCGATTAATTGAAAAATTTCAATACTCATTTCTAGGTAAACCGAATCACCGCAAGCAGATAGATCAATGTTGTTTGGTTCTAATACTACAGATGTCTCAGGATGAGGTACAGTAATAAAACCACCAAAACCATAACCTATGTTTAGAATGTCAAGGTCAACGGGTACTCCGGGATAAGAGAATAATGGCCCAATTGGTATTGTAGCACCTAAACCTGCTACATTTACATAAACATCACCTGCCAATAAATCTACGCCAGAAACGCTGGCGCTCAATAAATCTATGGTTGAACTCGTCGAAATAGGGGGAATTATAGGGAAGCCAATGCAACCAAAAAAGCATACATTAACCGAGGCATTGATTGCAAAATCGAAATCAAGCGTCAACTTAATTTCTCCCGCACTTGGAAAATTGCTGATTAAATCGTAACCAGATGCAATGGTGTAACTCGAAGCAATAGAAACCAAATCGCCTTGATCAAAAGTATTGTCGTTTGGCATAGACAATACTATGTCAACGGGGTATTTCACTTCAACATCTCCGGTAGTAAAACCAGTGATTGAAAAATCCATTCCAATGGCACCGGATGTTCCTGCCGTAATTGTGGCCCCAAAAGATTGGCCCAAAATGGTTGTAATACCGCCAACTGTTTGACTAACATTCCAAGCGACATCAAATATTGAAATATTTGTATTCAATGTAAATGCACTGAATGAAGGTCCCCACATGTTTTGGGTGCCTGTTTCAAAATCACAATGGTGATTTTCAATATGTTGGGCAGTTAATTTCGTTCCGAAAAGCAGAAATAATATGGGTAGTAGTAAATTTTTCATCGTTTTTCAGGTGTTAGTGTTAATGTGTTAAGGCTTTTACGCATTTCATCGTCCATAAGTTCTTTGTATTTTGATGGATACGTAATATTAACCCAAATGGTCTTGCTTAAATCGCCATAAAGTGCTGTATATCTCATGAATTCAATGCCTTCTAGCATAAATGTCGCAATGTAAAGAACACCTTTAGTGCCATTAGCACTCGTCATTTTTTCTTCTGAAACTTTCACCAATTTATTAGTAGTGAAAAATTCTTCTGTCATACCTTCCATTATTTTCAAATAACTCACGTTTGGTACCACAGAAAGAATAATTCCAGCGCTATATTCTGGATTTAAATATCCATTAATTTCTTGCTTTGCTAAAAAGCCAGTAGGAGGAATGATGACATTAATGTCAGCACCCATAACTCTAGAAGAATCTTTTGTTGTAGTTTCTTCTTCTTCGGTTTGGGCAAAATAGTTGAAATTAATCAGTAATAAAGCTCCAGCGAGCAAGACTAATTTTCGGGTAGTATTTTTTCTCATTTTAACGGTTTATTAAGAATAATTAAATTCAGCACAAAACTAAGGCTTAAAGGGTTGTTTTTTAATAGCGGTTTTCCGTCAAATTATTAATTTTATTTTCGAGTGAAATTGAAAATCAACAAATCGTGGTTTATAAAATTATAATGAATTGCATGTAAATAGGCTCAAAAGCTCAAGGTTTTTACATTTCGTATACAAAATAATGCATTTCATAACATATTTTCACGTATTCGTAGGTGGTTTTGTATCTTTGAATTATGAAAAAAATCAGAATAGGTTTATTTGATGAACACCAAATTGCAACAAGAGGTGTAATTGATTTCTTGAAAGAGAAAAAAAGCAAATCTGAAGTTGTTTTCACCTCTTCTACGATTAAAGATCTTTATGATGCGTTAGAAAATAATAACGTAGACTTATTGATTTTTGATATTTCTTGCGGCGATTCGAATGGATTTGTAATGATAGAGTTTTTGAAAAGAAATTACCCACTCTTAAATTTCTTGGCTTATACCGCTTTGGAAAGTTCTATGTTGGTTGAAAATTTGTTTTCAATTGGAGTTAACGGTTACGTAAACAAAAAAACGGATCCAAAAATGTTGTTAAGTGCAATTGATACGATTAATGAAAGTAAATTATTTGTTCCAGAAGAATACAAATTTTTAATTTCAAAATACCGCGATTTGAATTCTTATTTTTTATCCGACAGAGAAGTTGGAGTTTTGCAATTAATTTCCCAAGAATTGACTTCAATAGAGATAAGTGACATTTTGTGCATTGCTGTAAACACGGTGGAAAATCACAGAAAAAATATTTTCAAAAAGTTTGAAGTCAAAAATGTAGCAGGAATGATGATGACTGCGAATAGGCTGGGCTATATTTCTTAAAAAGAATAACATAGTTTAGATTGACTTTTGGTTATTACCAGATTTGTACTTTCATACTAAATTAAATGTAAAAGATATTTCATCGAACATTGAAATTTGAATATTTTGCATTTTTGAAATAATATTATTTATTTCTTTTTTTAAAATTAGCGGTTTTCAGCTAGCCTATTCGGCATTACCATTTGTAATTTTGTCAAAATATGAAAACTGTAAAAATTGGCTTACTTGATGATCATCCTTTGTTGCTAAAAGGGATGAATAATTATTTGCTTGAAAAAGTAGATAATGCTAAAATCGAATTTTCGATTTCCGACAACCGTGTTTTACTTTCTAAACTCGAATCTTCAAAGATAGATGTATTGATTTTGGAAATCGTTGCAGACAATTTGAGTGGATTTAGACTTGTTCAAGCGATAAGATTAAGTTACCCGAACATAAAATTAATAGTATATTCAGTGTTGAAGAGTAAAATGCTTATCCAAAATTTAAAAGACCTTGGAGTTTTTGCATTCGTGAACAAAAAACAGCATCCTTTAAATATTATTTATGCGGTGGAGAAAGTTCGTAGCCAGGAGCAGTTTTTTGCAAATCCAATTACAATCACTAATGCTCCAGGTAATTTGGTTATGAATTCAGTTCTTTCTGATAGAGAGTTACAAGTTCTGACAATGATTTCTCAAGAATACACGTCAACTGAAATTGCTGAAAAGTTACATTTAGCTGTTAATACAGTTGAAAATCATCGGAAAAATATCTTCAAAAAATTGGAAATAAAAAATGTTGCTGGAATGATAATGACGGCAAATAGAATGGGATTTTTATCCTAAAATATACAGAATAAGAACACCATAAATTATGAATATCAATTTATTACACGCAAAAATGAAACATTTATTACTACGTTTTACTTTACTAATTGGATTTTTAACTGTTTCCTCACAATCATTCGCAATAGATTTTTATTGGATAGGAGGGACAGGAAATACAAATGATGTTAATCATTGGTCACTTTCTAGTGGTGGTGCAGCTGGTGTTGGTTTACCAACGCTTGCTGATACAGCGAATTTTGACCTTTCTTCTGGATTAATTCTAGGATCAGTTGTCACTCAAAATGCCAATTTCATTGTTGCTTCAATGGAGTTTGCAACGGCTTTACCAAGCATTACATATTCAGCTGGGGCATTCACTTTTAGAGCCAGAAAGAAAGTAGTTTTAACCGCTTTGCTAACAGTTTCAGGAGCGGGGACTTTTAGTCCAATCAATGATACGCTTACTTTTAGGTCAAATGGAGCAACTTGGGGTATTCCGATTAATGCAACTGGTAATTCCTGGTTAACCTACATCGGTAATTTTACTTCGTCGAGTTCTTTGACAATTGCAGCTCCGAGATTAACAGGAACCGCAATAATATTAAACGTAAATAGTTTTTCATTCACTGGTACAACTATTGATTTGTTAAATTCTACATTGCAAACGAGAACGGCATCAACATTTGCTGCTTCTTGTACAATTCTTAATTCACCGAAGCTTATTGAATGTTTAGGAACGGTTTCACAAGATTTATTTACTGGTGGTAAGACGTTTAAAAATCTAAAAATTTCTAATCCAACGGTATTAAAAGTGACAGGTTCTATTTTTGATACCTTGTTTATGTCTCCAACAGATACATTGACATTGGATGATTTGACAATTACAAGATTCAAGAACATTAAGAGTACAGGAACTTGTTCTTCATTACCAATTATTCGTTCAAAAACATTGCCTGGCGCAGCAAGTGCGGCAACAATTACTGTCCTTGCAGCAACACAGCTGAAGGGTTCTTTTTTAGACATAAGAGGCGTTAAAGCAGACATTACTGGAGGAAGAACGTACGCGTTAACTTCAAGTGATACCACTCAAGGATCAATCAATTGGACGGTTTCGAATAAAAAATATTGGATTGGAGGGACAGGAAACTGGAGTAACCCAATTCATTGGTCATCTTGTTCTGGTGGAACACCAGGAACAAGGATACCTACAGCGTTAGATTCATTAATTTTTGATGAAAATTCATTTACAGCACATCACCAACGCGTAACATTGGACACGATGGCTACCGTGGCAAGCATGACTTGGACAGCTATGGCTGATTCAGCCAATTTTAAGTTGGCAGATACGTTAAATTCAACTGGTAATATCAAGTATATCTCAAAAATGACGGTTGAACGGGATACTAATATATACGGTGTTATATTTTTAAATAGAGCTAGGTTTAATCCAGATTCATGCAAGATGAACAGTTTCATAATGTTGAATTCAGCACTTGCTACGGATACATTGCATTTAGATGGTATTATCAATTCTGATTACCAATCTGAACTGATAACCGTAAGAGGCGTTTTTAGAACCAACAACTTCTATATTAAAACAGGAACCTTTATTGCACAAGATTCATTAACGAGTACAATGATCTTAGGTTCAACCATTATGGATTTAAAAGTGGGTTGGAATTCACAAGGATCAAGAGACTTCAATTTATTTGCAGGAACTTCTAAAATTACCGTAAGCCCATTTTCAGTTGGTAACTTCTTTAGAACAGACAGTTCTACCTTTAATAAGGTGACATTGAATTTCCACAAGAATCAATTTAATCCAATGTCAGGTAGTAATACGTTTAGATACCTTAAATTTGGACATGGAAGTAAAGTATTAATAGATTCGTTAGAAACACAAACGATAATTGACACCTTATTCATTGATGGGTATTGTACCGACAGTGTTTCTATTAAG
>JAYSRU010000013.1:0-2377 GCA_043720875.1 Crocinitomicaceae bacterium | reverse complement strand
TGAGCTTATGGATTGTTCAGAATCTTCAATAAATACGTTTAATTGAATGAATTTTATGTGTTAGCGCTTTGATTTCGTTATTCCAGATACCTTTTTCTGTCAAAGTATCGATTCTAACCTTTCCGCTGGCATGAATTATAGCGTTATTCATTCCAATAATACCAACGTGAATAACTTTCCCATCCGGATTGGAGAAAAAAGCCAAATCGTTCGCGCTTACGTTTTCATAACGCACATCCATACCTTCGGTTGCTTGTTCGCTCGCATCTCTTGGCAATTTATATCCATGCAATCTAAAAACTTGTTGCACGAGACCAGAGCAATCAATGCCAAATGGTGTTTTCCCGCCCCACAAATATGGCGTGTTTAGATAGCTTTTGGCAGTTTCGAAACAGTTTTCTTTGGGTGTGGTTTGAAGTTGGGTTGTACTGAACCATAAGTCAGCAACTATAATTTTTTCATTAATTGTCTGCGGAAAAATGGATCCTTTTGGAATAAATAGGGTTCCCGAATTCGAGTTTATTGCTAGTTCGCGTTCTTCCACAAAATGATAATCGTTTGAAATCCACTTTTTCGCTTCTTTCTCAGTGATCAGTTTAAATTGTTTTGGATCGCACCAACCTTCATAACCGTCCAGCCAAGTTGCAATTTTTATCCATTTTTCTTGCGTTTCAAGTAATTCAAGAATTTCACCAAAAAGAACCTGACTTACCATTTCAGCTGTATCTGACGCATTAGCACGCAATGGAGCAATTGAACTGATACACAACGCGAGTTTATTCTTGATCACTATGCTTTCGGAAAATTGGGGTGAACTATTAAATTCTTGATTTGTTGAATATGTCGTTCGTTATGGTAAGCTAGAAACATCAAAATGTCTCCAAGACGGAGTCTTACCAAACGAGCAACTGCAAGTGGAATACGAATTTTTCTTAAACTTACTTTAGCGGAGTCGTCTAATAAAATAAGAAATTCTGAATTATTTTTTATCAATTCTTCCACGTCTTTGCCATTTACCAATGCTTTCTCTAACATTGGATTATATGCTTTCGGCGCTTTGAATTTACGCTTAATATTTTGGGCGTTGCCTAATTTGATAGCGGTCCATGTTGATTTACCCAACGGAGACGAAATAAACGTAGTTCGCTTGGCTATAAATTTTGTCTTGGCAATTTTAGACTGTATGGTTTTGTGGTAATAATTGGCGTAAGAATTTAAATGCGCGCTAACTTCTAAAACACTCCAATTCAATTCGTTGGGTTTCCAGTTTTTTTGATTTTCAGAGAGTTTTGACACATTTTCTTGTAGAAACTGCATGCCTTCATTCGTAATTCGTTTTAAATCTTGAATTAAGTCTGTGATTATAAAACTTGTCATTGTTGCTGGTTGAGTTTGTGATGTAAAGGTACTATCTTTATTTTTAGTTTAACACGAATTAAGCCAAAAATCCAAGCAGTTAATTTCGATTTTAGTAATTCTTAATCATTGAAATGCTAGCGTAAATTATTATTCTTGCAGAATCGGAAGATTGAAACCAAATGTTAATACCTTTGTTACCTTAATTACTTAGAAATATGATTCAGTCAATTCCTGCAAATAATCCATCGTTAATCTCTTGGATTGATGTACCCACAGATTCTGATTTCCCGATTCAAAATATCCCTTTTGGAGTTATTAAATCTAATACCTTAAGTGCACGTGTAGCAACACGTATCGGTGACACGGTGATTGATTTAAAAGCGTTGTTCGACTTGGGCTACTTAAAAGGTTTATCGTATTCAGCGCAAGATTTCGATAACGCTTTCTTGAATGCGATGATGAAAAAAGGGAAGCAAGCGAGTTCTCATTTAAGAAACAGGTTGTCAGAATTATTGGTAAATACCAACTCTGAACTTCAAGGAAACGAGGAGGATAAAGCTAAAGTGTTACTGTCTTATTTTGAAATTGAAATGTCGCTTCCGGTTCAAGTTGGAGATTATACAGATTTTTATTCGAGCAGAGATCATGCAACCAATGTTGGAACGATGTTCAGAGATCCGGCAAATGCGTTGTTGCCGAACTGGTTATGGATTCCGGTTGGTTATCATGGAAGGGCAAGCAGTATCATAAATTCGGGTGTGGCGATTCACCGTCCAAAAGGTCAAATTAAACCTGACCCGAATGCCGATCCGATATTTGCGCCGTGTAGAAATTTAGATTTCGAATTAGAAACCGCTTTCATTACGTTTGATGGTAAGGCGCTGGGGCAATCTATTTCTACAGCAGAAGCAGAGGATTACATTTTTGGCATGTGCCTATTTAACGATTGGAGCGCGAGAGATATACAGACTTGGGAATATGTGCCACTTGGACCATTTTTGTCGAAGAATTTTGCCAG
>JAYSRU010000012.1:0-2381 GCA_043720875.1 Crocinitomicaceae bacterium | reverse complement strand
TAATCCTTTTAGAATTTCTTTGCCTTCGATATTGGCGTGTAAATTTTTTATTTCTAACATTCTACAATTAATTAATTTCAGATTAAATAATTTCAAATTGGCTATTTGTAATAGCTAACTTTCTTTAATCTATTTTCACTTTTTATTTTCATTAAAATTTTTCAAGTACACAGAAAAACCCATAATCTGTTTACTTACGCTTATACACAGGTCATAATTATTTTGGTATTGAGCTGAGTTTATATATCCAAGTCTATTCGCAATAGTTAGTTGAGTTCTTAATTCTCCGCATGAGGCCTTGGCAATATTCAAAAAATAAATAAACTGCTTGTAACTATCGCGTTCATAACCTTCCGAAATATTCGATGGAACTGAAATACTACATCTTCTTATTTGATCTACTAAACCAAAGTCTTTTGAAAACGATGGCGTCCAAGTTAATTTATACACCTGTTCACATAAGTCCATTGCTTGTTTCCAAACTTCTAGATCTTCAAATCGATTAATAGTTGCCAAAATATTTTCTTTTAATTTGCAATTCCTTTATTTGTAATTCCTTAATTCCTTAATTCCTTAATTTGTAATTCAGTTATCCTACAGAGCCTTCTAAGCTAATGGTTAATAGTTTTTGCGCCTCTACTGCAAACTCCATCGGCAACTGATTTAGAACTTCTTTACAATATCCATTTACAATCAATCCAATTGCTTTTTCTGTAGATATTCCACGTTGATTGCAATAAAATATCTGATCTTCTCCAATTTTTGAAGTAGTTGCTTCGTGTTCAATTTTTGCGGATGCATTTTTACATTCAATGTATGGGAAAGTATGTGCGCCGCAATGATCAGTCATTAATAATGAATCACATTGTGAAAAATTGCGGGCATTTGTTGCACCTTTATGTATTTGAACTAATCCTCGGTAACTATTATTGCTACTGCCAGCAGAAATTCCTTTCGAAATAATTGTGGATTTGGTGTTTTTACCAAGGTGTATCATTTTAGTTCCAGTATCTGCTTGTTGAAAATGGTTGGTTACCGCAACAGAATAAAATTCTCCTACGGAGTTATCGCCTTTGAGTATACACGATGGATATTTCCATGTTACAGCAGATCCTGTTTCTACTTGCGTCCAAGAAATTTTCGAATTTTTATGGGCTATTCCTCTTTTAGTTACAAAATTGAAAACACCGCCAACTCCATTTTTATCACCAGGATACCAATTTTGAACGGTTGAATATTTAATTTCTGCACCATCTAATGCAATTAATTCAACCACCGCAGCGTGTAATTGATTTTCGTCGCGCATTGGCGCAGTGCAACCTTCAAGGTATGAAACATACGATCCTTCATCTGCAACAAGCAATGTTCTTTCAAATTGACCAGTTCCACCTTCGTTAATTCTAAAGTAAGTCGAGAGTTCCATTGGGCACCTAACACCTTTAGGGATATAACAGAACGAACCATCGGTAAAAACGGCAGAATTCAAAGCGGCGTAAAAGTTATCTGTAGTTGGAATAACAGATCCCATATACTTTTGAACTAATTCTGGGTGTTCTTGAACTGCTTCTGAAAACGAACAGAAAATAATACCCAGTTCATTCAACTTTGCCTTAAACGATGTTGCAACTGAAACTGAATCCATTACGAAATCTACCGCTACATTTACACCAGAAAGTCTTTTTTGCTCTTCAAGCGAAATACCTAGCTTTTCCATCGTTGCTTTCATCTCAGGATCTACGTCATCCCAACTCTCATATTTTTTGGTTTGATTGGGTGCAGAATAATATGAAATTGCTTGAAAATCCGGTTTTGGATAATGAACATGCGCCCATTCTGGTTCGGTCATCGTTAACCAAACACGGTAAGCGTTTAAGCGATATTCCAATAACCATGATGGCTCATCTTTTTTTGCGGAAATAATTCGAATCACTTCCTCATTGAGTCCAGGAGCAATTTTATCTGATGTAATATCAGAAGTAAAGCCAAATTTATATTCTTGACCTTCTAATTCTTTCGCTAACTCATTCTCAGTATATGCTGCCATCGTATTTATTTTTTAGAGTTGTTACACTCAAGTATTTTAGCCTAGGCTACCTAATTCAAATATTTTATACGGAGAAAGATTCTCCACAACCGCACGTACGATCTGCATTTGGATTAACAAACACAAATCCTTTTCCGTTCAATCCACCAGAAAAATCTAGTGTTGTCCCGATTAAATAAAGAAAACTTTTTTTATCAACGACAACCTTTACGCCATTGTCTTCGAAGGCTTTATCTCCTTCGAGATCTACATTATCGAAGGTTAATTCATACATTAAGCCAGAACAACCGCCACCTTTCACACCAACGCGAATGAAGGAATTGTCTTTACCTTCGTC
>JAYSRU010000011.1:0-2388 GCA_043720875.1 Crocinitomicaceae bacterium | reverse complement strand
TCTATATTACAACTGGAGTTTCAACTGCTATGCGCTTCAACGAAACATGGAAAGCTGATTATATTTTAGCAATAGACGAATCCAATGAACCAGCAATGAACCTGGTGCATCCAAACCCAAACACTGGAAACTTTACACTTGCGTTGCAACAAGAAGGAAAATTTGATATAGAAATCGTTGACATTGCTGGAAAAGTAGTATTTCAACAACATAACGAAAACCTAATGAATGCATGGATGATTGAGTTACCAACCGCTAATACAGGCATTTACTTTTTAACGGTATCAAATGCTAAGCAAACGTGGAATCAAAAAATTGTAATTGAGAAGTAACCGAAGAAATTCGGATAAAAACGAATTACCGTTATGACTAGATTTCCAAAGAGAGAAATGGATATTTAGCCTTCTATTTTACTTTCTATTCTGCTTTGCCATGCGGATATGAAATGTTTTGCAACCGTTATAAACTTTTAATTTACCTTTGCACTTCTTAAATAATAAAAACTCAATGTTAATTCACGTAGTAAAGTCAAAAATACACCGCGTAAAGGTTACTCAAGCTGATCTAAATTATATTGGAAGTATTACCATCGATGAAGAATTGATGGATTGCTCTAATTTGATTGAAGGCGAAAAAGTTCAAATCGTAAACATTAATAATGGAGAACGTTTCGAAACGTATGTCATTAAAGGTGAACGTAAATCAGGAACAATTTGTTTAAATGGTCCTGCCGCGCGAAGAGTTGCTATGGGTGATATTATAATAATTATTGGCTATGCTTTAATGGATTTTGAAGAAGCTAAGAAGTTTAAACCATCCTTGTGTTTCCCAAATGAAACAACAAATTTGTTGGATTAACTGACTGTTCAATAATCTGATTCACTGTTGTTCTGATAAAATTAGACTTATAAAACAGTTTGAGAATATTATTTTATACCGACTTAAAATCTAATATTTCTAAAAAATCTAAGCTCTTGAACGGCATTAAATCTAGACCGTAAGAATTCAAGATAAATGTAGAACATAGTGAAGAACAAGCGAAAAGCTTGTGAAGACTGAACAAAGACCAGAAAGGTCGTTTTGTGAAGGAGTGTTTGAGCAAGAACAAGCGCATGCTTGTGAAGACGAAGCCTAGAGCGGTGAGCTCGTTAAAGGCAAGGGGCGAGTTTCGATTTCTCGTTCGTAATGTTCGTAGTATTCAAGGTCGAGATTTACAGCCTTGATTTTTTCTTTTGTTACTTTTCTTTTTGATCAAGCAAAAAGAAAAGTAAAAATGACAGGCGAAGCATATAGAATTATTATTTTTACCGAATAGAAATGTTTTGTAACACTAACGAATAAAATAAATGAAGAAAATTATTGTTATGCTGCTCAAAACGGTTTTACCCTTAGCAGTAGGTGTTTACCTGATGTGGTATTTCTTTGATAGTATGACCAAGGAAGATGTGGTTGCCTTCAAAAAAGCAATTGCTGAAGCCAATTATTTCTGGATCTTCTTATCGTTAGGAATGGCATTTTTGTCACTCGTAATTCGTGCATACCGTTGGCGTTATGTGCTTGAGCCCTTGGGTTACACCACAAAATTTTGGCACCGTTACCATGCATTAATGATTGGATATTTGGTGAACTTTACAATTCCAAGAGCTGGAGAAGCTTCACGTGCAGCGATGTTATACCGCTCAGATGGTGTGCCGTTTAGTAAATCTTTTGGAACTATTGTAGCAGAACGTGCCGTGGATTTTGTAATGTTAATCGGGATAGTTGGCATTACCGCTTTGTTGAGTTACGAAGATTTAATTATTTTAAAGGATCAAGCCACAGCTCAATTTACAAGTAAGGCTGTTAATTCTGGTTTTTCAATCGCAACGCTCGTGAAATATGCATTCATTCTTGGTGTTGCCACATTAGCCGTCTTGTTTGTCATTAAAGCTACGTTCAGAAACAAGCTCATCAATTTTGCGAAAGAAGTTCTGGCTGGAGTTTTTGCGATATTAAAATCGAAAAATCCATTTGCATACATCTGGCAATCTCTGGCAATTTGGGTGTTATATTTGGCCATTTTCATTTTACCATTTTATGCTTTAGAAGAAACCAAAGACATGGCATTCAATGCAATTTTGGTTGGCTTTATTGCCGGCTCGGTTGGTATTACGTTTACGAATGGTGGCATAGGGGCTTTTCCACTTTTAGTTGGAATGGTGGTTGGTTATTATTTAGGAGATAGTTTGGGAGATCATGCATCGAGTATTGGAAAAGCCTTAGGCATGTTGATTTGGACAAGTCAAACCTTATTATTCATCTTGTTAGGTTTAATTTCCTTATTATTGTTACCTAAGAATTTTAGTGAAGAACAAGCACAGAACATAACTGATGAACAGTCAAGTCCAA
>JAYSRU010000010.1:0-52435 GCA_043720875.1 Crocinitomicaceae bacterium | reverse complement strand
GTTAAAAAATCAACAAAAAGTATAAAAATCAGTTAATTCGATACGCCGTTCATCCGATTATGTGTAATTTCTAGAATTAGTAAGCTGTCAATCAACATCTTTGCATAAATCTATTGAATTAATAGAATAATAAATAAATTGGGCAACTGTTCGAATAACAGTTCGTCTCAGAGTTAAAAACTACTAAATTATGCTAACAACTGTGTTAAAAATCCATATCATCAAGACCTCATTTATCGCATTCAGTTGCTTTGTATTGTTGAGTTTTACCGCTAGCAATGAACAAGCTACCATTTATTTCGAAGATGATTTATGTAAACTCGAAGTATCAAAAAATCGTTGTAACGATATTCAAAATGGCACTGATGTCAATTATTTGTTTTTAAGAATTACAAATAAAACCAATAAATCAATTTCATTTAGTTTTACTAAACAAGTGATTTTCAGCAACAACACGGGTGCCAGTAATGATGGAGGAAAAGTGTTGATCTTTCAATTAAAACCAAATGAAGTTTTAGAAGGATCGTGTGAAAAAAACGGAAACTCTAATTTGAGAATTTTTTCCCACATGGAATCATTAAATGATGTTGCACGACTTTCTTCTTTTTCTTTTTCAGACTACAAAACTACTTACACCAATTAACATGATTAATTTTACAAAACAGCTTTTTGCCCTTGTGCTTGTTTTTTCGGCTAATTCACCATTTGAAGCACAATGTACTTTGACAACGCTGGCATCAGATCAAAGCATAACATGTGGAGAGTGTGTTACACTTTCAGCATTTGGATCGGGAAATGGTGCGGTTGCATTTCAAGAGAACTTTAATTCTGGATCGCCTGTAGGTTGGGGTTTCACTCAAGCGGTAACTATCGCCAATAATACGTGCGGTGTTCCTTCGCCAGATGGTTCACCATTTATGTGGATGGGTGACGCATCTGTGAACCCGAGAGATATGACTACCGTTAATTTGAACGTAGCAATTGGAGGAACTATTTGTTTTGAAATGCGCTTTTCTGAACAAGGAGATCCGTCTCCATGTGAAGGTCCAGACGAACCTGGTGAAGGAGTATATTTACAATATTCAACAAACAATGGAGCAACATGGATTCAAATTCAATATTATCAACCAGACCCAGTAGCTGGTTCTCCTACTGTTTCATGGAATACCTATTGTGCGGTAATTCCTGCGGGTGCAATGACTGCTTCTACCCGTTTTAGATGGCATCAAGACGCAGTTTCTGGAGCCGAATACGACCATTGGGGGATTGACAATGTGACAATAACCCTAAACGATCCCACTTACCAAATAAGCTGGACGAATGGTGCAGTTTTCTCTTACCCTGTTGGTAATGGTGGGGGTGTTAATCCTACACAAGTTTGTCCTTTGACTACGACAACCTACAATGCAGTAATTACGAATGGTACAGTTACTTGTAATTCATCGGTAACTGTCACGGTGGTGAGTCCAACAATAGTACTAACCGCGCCAAACGACACTACGATCTGTCCTGGAACCTGTATTTCGCTTCCTACAATTGCGTATGAGCTCGTGAGCCCAGCGAGTTCACCAACTTTTTCTAACAATGAACCCAATGTTTCATTGATTTCACCACAACTTCCATTTGCCCCGCCGTGTGTAAGTTTTGGTGGTTGCGCTTGTCCAGGTGGCGGGACCGTTACTTTTGGGAATTCATGTCCGCCAGCACCAGGAACAATAAATGCAAGTGCTGATTTAGCGGTGGCTGGATTGAACGGAAACAATTTAGGAAGTTCTACACCGGTGAATGGAACCTCTCAAATAACAGGTCTCTGCATACCTTCAATTATACTAGTAGGGTTTTGTGCTGGTTTAGATTTGGGAGATGTGGGGATTGTTTTAGAACATCCAGGAGGTACTCAAATTACTTTGGCCGCGGTTGGATCATTAACCGGTACTACTATTTTGAATATGTGTTTTCAATTGGGTGCAGCAGCTATATCTACAGGAGCTGGATCAAATTATACCGGCATATTTAACCCACAAAATTCATGGGCTGCATTCAACGGATTGCCTTCTGAGGGTACTTGGAAAATAAGGTTAATCGGTTCCAATTCACAAACTTGTATTTCGACAATTACTTTTCCAGGTTGGAGCATGTCCTTCAATGATCCTTTATTAACTTCGCCCGTAAATTTTACGTGGGCACCAAATTCACCTTCTACATTAATTACCGGTGGCACTACATTAAACCCAACGGTTTGTCCTCCGCTTGGCGCAACAACATTCACAATTACAGCAACTGATTTGGCGGGATGTGCTACAGTATCTGAACCAGTAACGGTTACTTCAGCTATCTGCTGTCCGTTAGTAATTACAGATACTAACCGTGTTAACACAACTTGTGGCGCGAGCAATGGATCAATTATAGTACTCACAACTGGTGCTGGTGCAGGCTTAGAATTCAGTATTAACGGTGGCGTAACGTGGATCCCTGCTACTGGTTCTACAGGTGTATTTACAGGTTTAGCCGCAGGAACATATACCATTCAAGTGCGGGATGTTACCTGCCTTGTATCGATTACAAATGTAGTATTGATTAATAACTCAGTAACGCCTACGTTTATTGCTACTCCAATGCAACCCACATGTCTTTTATCAGGATCAATTTTAGTAACACCGACTGGATCTGGACCATTCACGTATAGCATAAGTGGCGGTGCATTTGTAGCTGGAACAACAGCTACGAATACAACTTTTTCTTCATTATTAGCCGGGAACTTTCCTATTCAAGTACGAGATGTAAATGGTTGTTTGAGCCTTATTACACCAACTGTTTTAACAGCATCTGGAGGTCCCGCTATAACCACATTAACTCCAACTCAGTCTACATGTGGTACTGCAAATGGTTCCATTTTTATCTCAGCGACTGGCGTTGCTCCGCTTACTTTTAGTATCAACGGCGGAACAACATTTTCCCCTGGATCAACGGCAACCACCATAACTTTTGGGTCTTTAGCAGTCAACACCTATGCAATTCAAGTTCTGGATGGCAACGGTTGTATTGTTTCAAGTTCACAAATCATAACAACAACGACAGTTCCTATTATTACATCTACCACACCAACTCAACCAGCTTGTGGAATAGCAAATGGATCAATTGCGGTAGTTGCAAACGGCGCTCCAACACTCATGTTTTCAATGGATAATGGGGCAACTTATGTTGCTGGAACAACGGCATTAACGATGAATTTTACCACATTAAACTCAGGAGCGTATAACATAATAGTGAGTGATGGAAATGGATGTATTTCATTAGTAGATACTGAAATATTAATAGCACCTGGTGCGCCGACTCTTTCAACTGTTGTAACTCAACCAACTTGTGGTACTGCCAACGGAAGTATAATTGCTACAGCTTTAGGAACAGGCCCATTTACGTTTAGTATAGGTGGAGGGGCTTCAGTTGCAGGAACCACCGCAACTTCTAATGATTATTTAAATTTACCTGGTAGTTTGATCGCTTACGTTATTCAAGTTACGGATGGCACTGGGTGTACGTTTTCAGTTTCAGAAAATTTAATAATTGCAACTCCCCCAACATTTGCGGTAGTAACTACGCAACCAGTTTGCACTGGGAATGGATCAATATTAGTAACCCCAACAGGCGTTGGCCCTTTTTCATATAGTAACAATGGTGGTTTAACATATGTTGCCGGATCAACCGTTTCAAATCACACTTTTGGTTTGCTTACACCTTCGGGAACGGCGTATGATATTTTAGTACAAGATGGCAATGGCTGTGCAGCATTACTTGCACAGGCGGTTTTAATTAACGCCCCTGTTTTGCCAACAATTACATCTGCTACACCAGTATCTGCAACCTGTGGATCAAGTAATGGTTCAATAGCGGTTGTAGCAACTGGATCGGGCCCTTTAACATTCAGTATAGACGGCGGAATAACACTTGTGCCTGGCACAACAGCAACAACGCATACTTTTACAGGATTGCTTTTGGGGGCATATACAATAAACGTGAATGATGTGAACGGATG
Source organism: Crocinitomicaceae bacterium (assembly GCA_043720875.1). Lineage (GTDB taxonomy): Bacteria > Bacteroidota > Bacteroidia > Flavobacteriales_D > Crocinitomicaceae > JAYSRU01. The sequence goes on along the minus strand of JAYSRU010000010.1, from coordinate 48,402 downwards.
TAGTGTGAGTTCAGCTGTTATAAACGTTACTAATCTAGGCGGTCCATCATTTGTAGCAGCCGCAACACAAACAACATGCGGTGGAACAGGTTCTATTTTGGTTACACCAACAGGCTCAGGTCCATTTGTATATAGTAATCAAACCCCTGCAGTTTTTGTTGCTGGTTCTACGTTAACTACGCATACATTTGTGACATTGGCATCTGGATCATATCCAATTTCAGTGAGAGACGCTAATGGTTGCGTTTCAGTTATAACTAACGTTGTATTAAACCCTAGTTCGGTTCCGGTTATTACTCTTCCAACTGTTGTAAATGCTACGTGCGGGTCAGCGAATGGCGCAATAAATGCAATTACAGTGAACGGTGGTGTAGGTACTTATTCTTTCGCAATCAATAGTGGAGCAGTTCAATCTACTAATACATTCAGTGGATTAATTGGTGCCGCAGCTCCTGGGCAAGTTTACACTATTAGTGTAACCGATGCATTAGGTTGCGTGGCTTCAAACGTTAACGTTTCGATCTTGACCACAGCAAGCCCAATAGTAAACGCGGGACTCAATCAAACTGTTTGTGCTGGAACTGAAGTAACATTAGTGGGGGCGGGAGCTATAAATTTAGCATGGACGCCACTTATTTCTAATGGTGTTTCATTTACACCTTTGGCAACTGCAACGTATACATTACTAGGCACTGACGCTTTCGGTTGTACTGGAACAGATCAGGTAACGGTGACTGTAGTAGTTGCCCCTGAACCCACAGCTACGTTTACGAATAACGAAGGTTGTTCGCCACTTTCTGTAACCATGACAACTGCTGGGAATAGCCCTTTATGGGATTTCGGAGATGGATCTCCTATTTCTCCAGGAGCAACTCAAACGCATACATACACCAATACAGGAGATTATTCTGTTGTCTTGACAACTTCAACTTCAATTTCAGGAATTACTTGTACGAGCAGTTCAGTTTTCATCGACACCGTGCATGTTTACGGTCATCCAACAGCAAGTTTTGCGGCATCTCCGAATCAACTTTTAGAAACAGATCAGCTCACAACATTGCTTAATTTAAGCACCGGAGCAAGTTCATACCAATGGAACTTTGGCGACCAAACAGGGTCAACTGCTACACAGCCCACGCATTTGTATACTGGAATCGGAGCTACTTCATATAGCATTCAATTGATTGCTGTGAATGAATTTGGCTGTACAGATACGGCATATAATAATGTAGTAATTGTTGAAGATTTACTTTTTTATGTACCCAATACCTTTACTCCAGATGGAAATGCATTCAATCAAACGTTTCAACCCGTTTTCACTTCAGGGTTTGATCCATTTAATTTCACCATGTCAATTTATGATCGTTGGGGCGAATTAATATATGAAACCAAAGATGCTGAAGTAGGCTGGGATGGAACATATTTATATTCAAATTTAGTGCAAGACGGAGTTTATGTTTGGAAAATAGAGTTCAAAACGTCTAGAAATGACGCGCGCAAGATGGTAGTTGGTCACGTTAATGTTTTAAAATAGTATAAATTTGAGTTAACTGAAACGACCTCTATTTTGAGGTCGTTTCTTGTTTAATGTATCTTGATAAATAGGATTTTCTAAGGTCATTAGTTTTCAATATAAGCGCCTGGCTTCGTTGTGGACTAAATAAAACGGAACTTAATTTCTAATATGTGCGCATATCTTAGCTTCCATAAGTCATTAAATATGATTTTAAAAAGGGTTGTAATTCACCATCCATTACGCTATCTACATTGGTAGATTCGTACCCTGTGCGCACGTCTTTCACAAGTTTGTAAGGATGCATGACATAGTTTCTTATCTGTGATCCCCATTCGATTTTCTTCTTGCCAGCTTCAATCTCGTTGCGTTTTTCCATTCGGGCGCGCAATTCCAATTCATACAATTGAGATTTTAAAAGCTGAAGCGCTTTTTCTTTGTTGGCAAGTTGTGAACGTGATTCAGAATTTTCAATAATTATTCCTGAAGGAGCATGGCGTAAACGTACAGCAGTTTCTACTTTATTTACGTTTTGTCCACCGGCACCACCAGATCTAAATGTTTCAAATGTATATTCCGCTGGATTGATGTGAATATCAATGGTATCATCCACTAAAGGATAAACGTAAACACTTACAAAGCTTGTGTGTCGCTTTGCATTACTGTCGAATGGTGAGATACGAACCAAGCGATGCACGCCGTTTTCTCCCTTCAAATAACCAAATGCAAATTCACCATCAATTTCAATCGTGACTGTTTTAATTCCAGCAACGTCTCCTTCTTGGTAATTTAATTCTTTCAGTTTGTAGCCATTTTTTTGTGCCCACATGGTATACATACGGGTAAGCATACTAGCCCAATCACACGATTCAGTTCCACCTGCTCCAGCAGTTACTTGAAGCACGGCGCTGAACGCGTCTTCTTCACCAGAAAGCATGTTTTTTAATTCGATTGCATCTACTTCATCCAACATCGTTTGGTGATGTGCTTCCACATCACTTTCTTCAGCCGCACCTTCTTTTTGAAATTCAATAAGTACTTCTAAATCGTCGTAGCTAGCCTCAAGGTGGTGGTGAGATTCAATCCAATATTTTAATCCACGGATCACCTTCATTTTAGCTTCAGCAACTTTGGCATCATCCCAAAAAGTAGGATCTTGGGTACGTAATTCTGCTTCTTGAAGTTCGAGTTTTTTTTCGTCAATTTTCAAATATGCAGCAATTGCATCAATCCTTGCTTTAACTGTTTTAAGTTGCTCTTGGTTTACCATGGTGTAAAAATACAAAGAGTTTAGCGTTTAAACTTGAACTCGATTATTATTTTGGGTTTTTCTCAATCGTGGTAATGATCTAATTCAGGCTTTAACAACCATGTTTTAATTATGCAATTGCATTCACGTTAAATGTGCGCTGATTGAACTGAAATGTATCACCTACTTTCTTGCCGAGCATTGCTTGAGTAATCGGGGCTGTGGGCGAACAAACGGCTATCGTTTTTCCTTCCACTTCTAATACACCGAGTCCAACCGCGATCAAATAATAGTTGTCTCCAGACTGCACTAATGAACCGATTTGAATGGAAGTTGAGGCTTGCTCAAAATTTATGGATGAAAATAAACTTTTTTGTTGCTGGGCTTCTTGTAATTGTTTTGCGTTCATTTCAGTGGCTAAATGACTCATGGCTCTCGCTGTATCGTGCTTGTCTCCTGCTGTACTTTTCTCCTCTTCATTCGCAGAACCTTGAGCTGCATCCATAGCTAAATTGATATTGCTTAGTTTGTGTTGTATTTCTTTGGAGCAACGGTCAACCACTGATTTTTTGAATAAATGCATGTTTCAAAGATACTGAATACTGTGGGTTAAATTAAATGAGCCACAACAAAAATTAACGTTTACAAGAACTGGCTTATTGAATGTTGTATTAATCTTGCACTTTTATATTTCCTATGTCTTCTATACTTCGTTTTTTGATAATTGCTTTGGTAATTTTTGCTTTGGATTATTACGTTTGGCAAGCCATGAAAATTGCATTTGGAGGCGCTAATGGTTCTACCTCCAAAGGAGTGAAGTATGTGTATTGGGGCATCTTTGCAGTAACTATTGCCACGTTATTCTTAACATTCGTCATTCAACCGTCGTTTATGGGGTATAAGCTTAGAACGTTTATTTTTGCTGGCATTTTTATGATATATATATCTAAAATACTAGCGGTGTTTTTCTTAATTATTGATGATGTGATCCGCTTGTTTCGCTGGGTCGTTTCGTTTTTTATGTCTTTTGGATCCAAGAATGTAGCTGCTGAGGTTGGTGAAGTGGCTTCGAATAGTGGAATTCCTAGGTCCGAATTCTTGGCGAAAACGGCCCTCGCAGTTGGCGGATTAAACCTTGGCGTTTTATCGTTTGGTGTGTTAACGGGCGCTCACGATTACCGCGTACATAAAATTGGATTGAAATTACCGAATTTACCGAAGGCTTTTGAAGGCATGAAGGTTGCACAGTTATCAGACATACATTCAGGTAGTTTTTATAATCAACGGGCTGTAAAAGGTGGCGTAAATATGCTACTCGAGGAAAAACCAGATGTGGTCTTTTTCACTGGAGATTTGGTAAACAATGAAGCAAAGGAGTTGGTGGATTATTTTGATATTTTTAGCAAAGTTAAAGCACCTTTGGGTGTGTTTTCAATTTTAGGAAACCATGACTACGGCGATTATCATCCGTGGAAAACCGAAAAAGAAAAAGCGGATAACTTTTCTGATCTGACTCAAGCGCATAAAGACATGGGTTGGAATTTGTTGTTGGATGAACATCGAAAATTAACGGTTGACAATGAAAGCATTGGTATTTTGGGAATGCAAAATTGGGGCTCTGGTAGTTTTGCCAAATATGGCAGTCTAGAAAAAACAATGCTGAACGCGGATGAATTTGATACAAAATTATTGCTGAGTCATGATCCAAGTCATTGGAGAGCTGAGGTTGTTGGCAAAACAGACATTGATGCTGTATTTGCTGGCCACACGCATGGTTTACAGTTTGGGATCGAGATTGGGGATTTTCAATGGAGTCCAATAAAATATCGCTATCCAGAATGGGCGGGATTATACAAAGAAGGAGCGCAACAAATCTATGTGAATCGAGGTTTTGGGTTTTTAGGTTATCCGGGTAGAGTAGGGATCTTGCCAGAAATTACAATTTTCACACTGTCGCGCGGATAGAATCTAACGTCTGAATTGGTTTTTACAGTTTAGTTCCAAAGGGTATTGGGTTGTAAAATCCGTAAAGTATCGGATTACCTTCTCTTAAATGAACATCGAAATTGTCGATATATATTTCTCGCTTGTCACGATTCCAAAGTCCAATTTGTAAGGCAAGGTTCTTTTTGCTTTTCACAATATCGCTTAATTTAAGGGAATAATGTAAGGTTTTAGTAAAGAACGGTCCATCTCCTTTGGAAGTAAATTGATTGAATTCTGATGCTCCCCAAAATGTACTCGAATCTCCTAGCACAAGGGATGCCGTGAGCATAACTATGGATGAATCCGATTTACTGTAAATTTTAACGGATACATCAATAAACTCGTAACCAGTTACGATGTACTTTTCAATAGGAATGTTGAGTGATGGACCCCACTCTTCCCCAGCTGCAATTTTATAACATAAATTAGTGCTTTCAGCTTGTAATGCGTCTTGTTTGTGACTGTCCAAAACGTTAAGCCAATGGTGCTTTTCCTTAGCCAAAAGGTCGAAAGATTGGTGTACAATGCACTTTCTTTTTTGCTCGCTAGTTCCCGTTTTACTCAATAAATATGCAGTATGGTTGACGTAGTTTTTTTGCCAAACGATATAAGGAAACTCTTCTAGAATGATGGGAATGTGGTTGGCATTACTATTGGAAATGGTGCCCAATAAAAAATAATTGTCGGTCACACCTTGCACATACGCCTGGAATTGCTTTTGGGTTACAGCAGCTTTTAAGCTTCCGAATTTCGTGGTAATTTTGTTTTTCTTTTTGAAATAGTCTACCGAAATTCCTTCGAAATCAAGAATAAACCCCATGTGCTTGTGCTTTGCTTTATGATCCATGTCTGTGAGCATGTGTTCTAAACTGCGCGAATAGGTAACGGTATAATTTTGTCGCTCCACGACCAAACTAAAAATATTAATCAGCAGAATACTGCTGATTACAATCCCATTTTGTATTGGTTTTAATGCCGGAACATGTCCGAACACGATGAAGTAAAAAAATGGAAAACTAAAGATGAGTACCGAAAATTGTAAGACACTGTTGACGTGAATGGAATAATAGTATCCCGTCAGGAATGGAATAAAGTAAAATGCACAGAACAGCATGAAGCGCGCTAATTTGAAATTTCCAGCTTTAAATTTCAAGAGCCCAAACAGTATTAATGCAAGTGCTATCCCCATCGTTAAATAAGAATAGTTGAAGGTGTATTGTATGAACTTCGGTAGAAATTCGCTCGTTGGTTTTCCAAGCCAAGCTTCAATACCGCCCACATTCAATTGGTAGAAGAAAATGGATAAGTGTGGGATGTAGAGCAAGAAAATGAGTAGACCGCTTAAGGCGTATCGTAACCAATATTTTTTCGGTAAGAAGAAGATTCCTGAAACTCCTACAATTCCTGCAAAAAATAAGCTAAAGTGATGATTGTAACTGCACAAACTTGCACCAAGCACAAAGAAGATGGTGTTTCTCCAAAAGTTTTTTTCTGGCGTAAGAACTAGTTTACTCCAAAAATAGACCATGAACAATGCGAAAAATACTCCGCTTCCATACGGGCGAGCTATTTGAGAATAATGAATAGCAAATTGAGCGGTTGCAAAAAAGGCAGCAGCGATTAATCCAACGGTTTCGTTGTACCACAATTTCCCAATGCCAAAAAGCAGTGGAATTCCACCAATTCCCATTAAAATAAACGGCAGTTTTACAATCCAAGCATCGTATCCGAACCATTGTGTCCAATAGTGCCAATAGGTTTGGATGAAGGCTGGATGTGCATCAATTCGGATACCTTTTTCAACCAATTCTGAGAAACTGGCATAGCCCGTTCGGTGCATGGAACTTAGCTCATCATAGGTGTAAGGGATGTGTTGTAAATCGTACAAGCGCAACGCTGCTCCTACTATTACGAGCAGTATAAGTAATCTATTAGTGGTAAGAAAAGGGTAATTGATTTCCTGCTGCATTGTGATTCAAGTGTTATTTGATCTTCACAAAGATACATTCACTTTTCATAAAACATTAAAATGTGGTGCAATCAGTCCTAAAATCATGAAAATAATGAGCATCTTTGAGCATTAAACTGATAAAAATGAAATTTGAAGATGTAAAATTTGATTGCAAGCATTTCCGAACAGGAATTCCATGTAAGCCAAGTAAAACGAACGGAGTAATGTGCAATGATTGTTCGTTTTATACACCAATTTCTAAGCGTATATTGATTATTAAGTTGGGAGCTTTGGGTGATGTGATTCGCACCACGCCGCTCTTAACGAAATACAAAGAATTGTATCCTAATGCGCATATTACATGGATAACCATGAGTCCTGATATTTTGCCTAAAAGCGACATTGATGTAATTCTTAAATGGGATGCGAGCGCTATTTTTATTGCCCAGAAATCTAAATATGATATTGCAATTAACCTAGATAAAGAAATTGAAGCTTGCCTCTTGTTAAGAGAAACTACGGCAGATGTTAAGTATGGTTATACTTGGGAAAACGATCAAATCGCTCCTGCAAGTCCGAAGGCGATACATAAATTAATGACTGGGTTTTTTGACCAAATTTCACAACCGAACACCAAAAGTTACCTCGAAGAGATATTCGATATTTGTGAATTGGAGTTCAAAAAAGAAGAGTACCTTATTCATTTGGATGCTGAAAAATCGCACCAATGGAAGGCTATGTTGCATGAACGTGCAGAAGGAAAAACGATCGTTGGTTTAAACACGGGTTGTGGCCCGCGTTGGAATACACGTTTATGGCAAGATGCATCGTGGACGGCATTAGCAAAAAAATTACGTGAAGCTGGCTTCTTCCCGGTGTTTTTAGGCGGAGAATTAGAACATGAGCGCAATACTAAAATGGCACATGCTTCAGAAAGTGTTTATCCTGGTCATTTCCCATTACAAGAATTTATTGCCTTAACAAGTGCCTGCGATATCATCGTAACGCAAGTAACTATGATGATGCACATTGCAACGGCTTTGCAGAAAAAACTAGTGCTGTGCAATACGATATTCAATGATCACGAGTTCGAATTGTATGGAAGAGGCGTTTTAGTTTCGCCACCAACCCCATGTAAATGTTATTTTGGGAACACTTGTGTGGATGAAACGCCTTGTATGTATGCCATCACTCCAAACGATATGTTTGAAGCAGTACTTAAACTTAAATCTTAACACGCGTGAAGATTTCATTTCTTTCAACGTTTTATCCTTTTCGTGGCGGAATTGCTCAATTTAATGCCACGCTTGCAAAGGAATTGGCAAAAAATCATGAGGTATATGCTACAACTTTTACTACACAGTATCCGAAGTTTTTATTTCCGGGGAAATCGCAATTAGTAGATAAAGGAGAGGAAGGAGACGAGTTTCCGGCAGTTCAAAAGTTAAGCACAGTGAATCCGTTCACGTATTGGACCACTGCAAAATATATTAAAAGGCAACAACCAGATCTTTTTATTACAAAATATTGGATGACTTTTTTTGGTCCATCTTTGGGATTTGTGGCGCGTATGCTAGGCAAAAAAACCGTGCGCATTAGTATTTTGGATAATGTAATTCCGCATGAAAAAAGGTTCTTTGATGGCTTTGCGAATCGATTTTTCCTCAAAAACAATGATGGGTTTATTGTGATGAGCGATGCCGTTCAAAAGGATTTAGTGTCACTCAAACCAGACGCAAAGTTTTTACGCATCAATCACCCCGTGTTTGACCATTTTGGTGAAAAGGTGGAGCAGGTAGCGGCTCAAACAAGTTTGAAATTAGATCCAAGTAAAAAAACGATTCTCTTTTTTGGTTTCATTCGCGACTACAAAGGACTGGATTTGTTGATTGAAGCGATGAATGACTTGGACGATACGTATCAATTAGTCATTGCAGGAGAAGTATACGGTGATTTTGCTAAATATCAGGCGTTAATTGACATTTCGGGGGCAAAAGAACACATTTACTTGTTCAATGATTACATCAACGATAAAGAAGTTCCAGCATTTTTCTGTGCATCAGATGTTTGCGTGTTACCCTACAAAACAGCAACACAGAGCGGCATAACTGCCATTGCGCAACACTTTGAGATTCCTGTAATTGCAACAGACGTTGGTGGATTAAAAGAAATCATAGCACATGGAAAAACAGGCTTGATTGTAGCAAAACCAGATGCAAAATTAATCGCTGACAGTATTTCGGAGTACTTTGAGCAACATTTAAAACACGCAATGCAGCCCTTAATAGCACAAGAAAAAATTGAAAATTCATGGGAAAACTTTGCCCTTAAGTTGGTTAATTTTGCAGGAAAATTGAAAAAATAGCGCAGCGTTTAAACTTTCTGACGCTGTTTATTTCGTTAATTCTTTAAATACATCTTCTAACGACTTTTCTTCTTTTCGAATGGTCAACACCAATAGGTTCTTTTCTTGAGCAAATTTAGAAACCTTAACCCGAAGGTCTTCTTTTCCTTTACCCGCAAGCAAGAAAGTATTTTCTTTCACGTTTTCAACTTTTACCACTCCAGGTATTTTTTGAAGTTCATTTTTTGAGATGGCTTTGTCGAATTCAATAAATACAACTTGATGCGCTTCGTCAACTTGCAGTTCAGATGCTTTACCATCTGCAACAATTTCTCCTTTGCGAATAATTATAACACGGTCACAGATTGCTTCAACCTCTTGCATGATGTGCGTCGATAACATTACTGTTTTTTCTTTCCCAATTTCTTTAATTAAAGCTCGAATTTCAACCAATTGATTAGGATCTAAGCCAGAAGTTGGTTCGTCAAGAATAAGTACTTCAGGATCATGGATAATCGCTTGAGCCAAACCAACCCGTTGGCGATAACCTTTTGATAACTGACCTATTTTTTTGTTTTGTTCCACTTCAAGTCCAACCTTTTTGATCATTTCAGCTACCCGAGCTTTGGCATTTTTCACTTTGTAAATTTGTGCAACAAACATCAAGTATTCTTTTACGTACATGTCGGTATACAAGGGATTGTTTTCCGGTAAATATCCAATTTTTCGACGCGATTCAATAGAGTTTTCATCTACAGTGATGCCGCAAACCTTAACCTCGCCACTTGTACTGCCAATAAAACCAGTAATAATCTTCATGGTGGTAGATTTCCCAGCGCCATTCGGACCAAGAAAACCAACAATTTCTCCTTTGTTAATGGTAAATGAGATATTATTTACCGCTGCTTGTTCGCCGTAATACTTGGTAAGATTGGTTACTTCAATTGACATTTCTACTCTAATTTGATTCAAAAATAACTATAAATTTTATGTTTCTGTATTAATTAGTGCGTAGCAAATTATTTCCCTCCGAATTTTGCATTTTGGGAAGTGGTAGCGAGGCGTGCAAGAAGAGAAAATTTAATCTTCGCAGCACAACGATGCTAACGCGCACCAAAATCCAAATTTAAAAGAAGGCGCGCAACTCCATACCTCCGGCATGTATAGCACGAACCCCTTCGGATTTTCTACCGTTATATTGAATCGTGAGTTGCAGTGTTTTGCTCAAATTCCTTTGATAGGATAGGTTCCAGACATAATTTTGTCCAACTTTTAATGCTTCTAAGAATTCGAATGAAAGCGCGTTGTTGGTTTGTGAATCGAAAGTAATCACTACTAAATTAACGTTTGCTTGTAAACTTCCCTTGCTCGCTTGATTCCATTTTGAACTAATACCCACATCGTTGATGAATGCTTTTTCTCCTCCAAAAAATAGGTCATTTTCTTTTTGGGTATAGCGATAATTCAAGGTGAAACGCATGCTTGAACTTGGCGTGTAGGCAAAGCTACTTTTAGACGTTTGAAACGCATAATTGTAATTTCTTCCCTGTGTGTAGTCGGCAAAAGATCGTTTTTTCCCAAAGTCATATTGCGTGTTGAGTGAAAAATAGCGTTTGAAATTCCAGCGTGCCGAAGTGCTCTTTTGGGATAAGTTGCGTTGATCAAAACCGGACGCTAACAATGTTTTTGTATTATTCTCTTCAATGCTAAAATCCATTCCAAAAGTGGCGCCCGTGCGGTTAAGAAATAACGTGTTTTTGAAAGATTGTGCTTTTGAAACCAAGACCGTATCGCTTATTTTAGTGTAAAATGGGTTATAAAAATTACCATCCAAACGATCGGATGCTTTGGTTAAAAGGCGAATGCGCACTTGATTGCTGGCGTATTTTAGGATATTGAGTAGGCCTGTCTTTTTTGCCCATATTTTTTCGGGTTGCCAAAATATACTTTGATTTAATTCATTCGTAAATACTTTAACATAGGTGGAACTTGGCGTAAATACCCGAATGTAGCTAGCTTGATCGGTATATTGAGCAATTTCAAATTCATTTAAATCTTTTATTCCATCGGCGTTGTAATCGTTCCAAAAATAAGTTCCTTGCCCATCATTCACTTTGATGTAGATGAATTCTCGTTTTAATTCGAGCCCTGAACCGATTTCATAAAAACTGTTGACACGCATCGCTCCTTTGAGCAAGTTTCCGTCATAATCCAAACGTGTGCCTAAGGTGTTTTCTGGCGTTTGTGAAATCAAACTTTGGTTCACAATGGCAAGCGAACGAAGATTTCCTTGAACGGTAAGTCGATTGTTTACATTTAAATTAATTTTAAGAAGTGCACCTGCGGTTTGAGCTTTAGCTGCATTTTGTAATCGATTTGTATCAGGTTTTTTGTCATAGCGTTCTCTGTAATATAGGCGGTAAGAAAACTTGGCGGTATCGTCGGAAGCAACAAAAGCTTGCCAATCATAGAATTGATAACTGCTTAAGGTAATCGGTTGTGTGGCGGTATTTCTTATGTTTTGTTCTTGATCATCAATAAAACCGATTCGAATTTTCCCTATTTTTTGTGATACATCTAATTTATGGCGGAGGAATTCACTGGTTTCGGTGCCTTTTACAGTTAAGTAAGATCCGTTCCAATTGGCTCTAAATCCTTTGCTTGCCCATCTTCCTTCGTTGAGTAAGCGGTAGCCCGAAAAATCAGTACCAATTTGATAATTATCTCCCGTTAAAGTGATGGAGCCTTTTTGCAAATGTTTTATCCCTATCACTGCACTGTTGGAAATCTGATTGCCGTAATAGCGCTGATTACGGGTATTCCAATCCCGATCAAATTCTACAGATCGAAATGTTTCTATTGGGTTAAATGTTTTACCCACAATTTCAAGGTTATATCGGGTAATGAAACGATAAGAAGAATCTTTTTTAAACTTGCTTTCGCGCTCAATCCAAACACTTGCTGCTCCATTTTGATCGTTCTTCTTGTCAATGGCCGAAAAGGTATTTATGTCGTATTCGCTCAAAGCTAATTCGGATCTTATTTTTAATTTCTTGAACCTAACTTCATTTCCTATACTAAACATTTTACGTTGTTTAGGCGTTATGATCGAAAGACTGGGCTGGTAATCACCTTGAGGCACTCCGCCAATTGGAATTACGTATTCGTAAACTTTACCCAAGGCAATGAATTGTTTAAATCGATAATGTCCTTTATTCGCACCAACGTACGTAAAGTTTGCACGATATAGTGCAGAATCTTTATTTACAGAATAAACGAGTACCGAATCGACGCCAGCAATGGTTTGTAGCTTGTACACAATTTGGTTTTCTTGGTACCCGATGCTATCAAAACTTGAAATTTGAGCAAATTGTATGCTGTCGCCAAGCGCCGCAATAGTTTTCTTTTGGGAAAGACTTAAGCTTTGTTGTATGGGTTGATTTTTGGCGTCCAATTCGTTGTAAGCGTTGAACCAAAAACTAGAATTTTTTGTATCAATGGTTGCCGAAGCTTGTTGCAGTATACGCGCATAGTTTTGATCAGAGTATTGATATTCTGCTACTATTCTAATGTCTTTTGTAATTTGATTGCGTGTTGTAAATGTGATTTCGGAAGTGTTGTAGTCAATGATATAATCGAATTCTTGCCCTCTTTTCAATTCTCGTCCGTCGATGTATATTTTCTCTGTTCCGGAAAGCACAATGATGAAGGGTTCATTTTCAGCTCCACGTAAACGATACGGTCCTTGATTGCCTTCAACGCCTTGAATAATCGCTCGGTTAAATTTACCCTTGGAAAGCGCTAACGATCCTTGGCTAGTATAGCGTATGTTTTTAGCTAAACTATCTTGGTATTCTATCGAAATTCCTTGTGCGCGTTTGTTGTATTTTACAAAGTATCCTTTGGGTTTGTATAGCCAGTAATCTCCGCCAGTTATTTTGAGTTTGTCTGTATAGATCTGAACAAATACTTTGTCGAATTCTTGCAGTTGGTTCGTGTTTCCTTGTGCTTGTAAGGGGAGATTATCATCCGATAAACTTGCTGATATTTTTAGGTTTTGCGTAATATTCCCTGTCAACTGCAAGTTGAGGTTCGAATTGATGGATAGATCTTGGTTGTTTCCGAAATTTACACCACGAGAAATGGATCCAGATTTTTGAATGCCACCGGTTGAAAACGGATCTTCTTGGGCATCCGAACCCGAAATCATAAATGGATTTTCTTTGTTTTTCGGAGCGAGCGTAACGGCAATCAACCGTTTATCTTGGTATACGCGGTTGAGTGAGGATGGAAAAACGCGGTACGTCACGTTAATTTGATTGGTGTCACCTGGAACTAATGTTAGTGTATTTGTCGCATAATTGAACTTGTAAAGCGAAGTATCTAAAATGCCGTTGTTTCCTTTGATTGCAAAGGAATAGGGGTAAATAATGAGTGTGTCTAATACGATCGTTGTGACGCTATCTAATTTGGCTCTGATTTGTTTGGTGCACACGTTGGTGGTCTGACCAAAACTTAGTGTTGGTAGCCAGAGAAAGAGTATTAGAGTAAATGATTTGTACAACCGCATTTTTACGAAGATAAAACGAATAAATTCGGTTTTTCGCATATTTCATTTTTGTAATGATTTAAGTGATAATTCTGCGACTGAAATATTCGATAAGAGATCGGGATAAAATGCAACTATTTTGCAACAATATTGATAAGTTTCTCGTTTCTTTGACCAGAATGAATTTATACTCAAGCAAACAACGTTGGAAAATCTTATTATTGGCTTTTGCCTTAATAGGAATCCTTCTTTCGCTGTATTATTCGAATAGAATGGTGCAAAAAATTGCTTTGGCGGAAAAGGAAAGAGCGCAACAATGGGCAATAGCGATTCAAAAGAAAGCGGCGCTTATTAGGTTAACGAATAGATCCTTTGAGCAATTAAAGGAAAAAGAGCGTGAGAAAATGAAGCTTTGGATTGATGCGACCAAAGAAATATCGAAGCCGTTTGTGGGTGATGCAATTCCGGACTACTCATTTCCATTACAAATTATTAAGAACAATACAGATATTCCCGTAATCTTAATGGACAACAATAACCAGATTTCTGGAGAAATAAACACGGGAATTGACTCGAACGGAATTGTTTTGAAATTGGGACTTACCGACAAAAAGGAAATTATCAAGGCAATTGACGACAGCCTGAAAAGCTTAGCGAATTCATGGAGAAAGAAGACCATGCCTTTTAGCATTGATGTTTTTGAGGGATATTACATGACCTATTATTTCACCAATTCATACACAACGTTGCAATTGGAGAGTGACCGGGATTCTTTAATTAATGCATTTCAAAATGAGTTAATAGAAAACCAAGGATTGGTTCCAGTTATATTAATCGAAGAAGGAGTCGATTCAATCATTGCGACCAATATTTCTAAAAAAGACATGGGATCCGATTTTCGGAAGAAAGTAAAAGTATTGGCGGCCAAAAACGTTCCCATTGCAATCGATTATGGACAAAATCATGCTACATTGTTATATTTCGACTCGAGTGCCGAATTGGCACAATTGCGCTTGTTCCCCTATGTTCAATTCGTAATTATTGGATTTTTTGCCTTAGTGGCGTATATCTTATTTAGCACGTTTCGCAAGGCGGAGCAAAATCAAGTGTGGGCTGGAATGGCTAAAGAAACAGCGCACCAGCTAGGAACGCCCTTGTCTTCACTAATGGCTTGGATAGAATTACTAAAAGACAGACCAGAACTCAACGAGGAATCTAGAGAAATGGAACGCGACATCCTGCGTTTGGTAAAAGTGAGTGAGCGCTTCTCTAAAATTGGTAGCACAACGCAATTGCGTGATTTGGATATTAAAGCTACATTGAGTGGGGTTATTGCGTATTTGCGTCCACGAATAAGTGCAAAAGTTACCTTGTCCCTTGAGCTTCCGGAAGAAAACATTGAAGTGTTGCATAATGCTGCATTAATGGAATGGGTGTTCGAAAACATGTGTAACAACGCGGTTGATGCAATGGAAGGCAAAGGTGAATTAACCATTAGGGTGAGCATTTCACCAGAATGAGTGCATATCGACGTAAAAGATTCTGGCAAGGGTTTGTCTCCGAAACAGTTTAAAGCTATTTTTAAGCCCGGTTTTACCACAAAAAAGCGTGGTTGGGGATTAGGGCTCTCGTTGGTGAAACGAATTGTTACAGAATACCACAAAGGAAAAGTATTTGTACTAGAATCTGAACCGAATGTGGGTACAACCATTCGGGTGAGTTTGAAGGGTTGATCGTAACGCAAATTAGTAAACACAAAAAAAACCATCCGTCAGTTGGCGGATGGTTTTTGATTTAAAGTAGTTTGTGTTACTTATAGTTTTCTTGCAACTTCCATTTCTTCGAAAGCTTCAATGATATCACCAGTTTTGATGTCATCGTATTTGTCGATGTTCAAACCACACTCGTAATTGTTTTTTACTTCCTTCACGTCGTCTTTGAAACGCTTCAATGAACCAAGTGTACCTGTATGTTGCACAACTCCATCACGAATAACTCGGATTTTGTTGTTACGCTTGATAATACCATCTAATACATAACATCCAGCGATTGTTCCAACACGTGTAATGTCGAATGTTTCACGAACTTCAGCAGATCCAGTAATTTTTTCTTCAATATCTGGAGAAAGCATTCCTTCCATTGCCGCTTTAATTTCGTCAATTGCTTTGTAGATGATTGAGTAAAGACGGATATCGATTTGTTCAGTATCAGCCAATTTACGCGCACTTACAGATGGACGAACTTGGAAACCAATGATGATCGCATCAGAAGCTGACGCCAAGTTGATATCTGCCTCGTTAATTTGTCCAACACCTTTGTGTACAATTCGAATAGCAATCTCTTCAGTAGATAAGCCAAGTAAAGCATCAGATAACGCTTCAATCGAACCATCCACATCACCTTTAACGATGAGGTTAAGTTCTTTAAAGTCTCCAATTGCCAAACGACGACCAATTTCATCCAAGGTAATATGTTTCGTTGTACGTAAACCTTGTTCACGGTACAATTGTTCTCTTTTTGTTGCGATGTTACGTGCTTCACGTTCATCATCCATGATGTTGAATCGATCACCTGCACTTGGTGCACCGCCAATACCTAATATTGCTACAGGAACAGAAGGACCAGCTTCTGTAAGTGCTTCGCCTTTTTCATTATGCATTGCCCTTACACGACCATAATAACGACCAACCAATACAATGTCACCAACGCGTAAAGTTCCAGCTTCAACCAACATGTTGGTTACATATCCTTTTCCTTTATCTAACGTAGATTCAATTACAGTTCCAACCGCATTCTTAGCAGGGTTAGCTTTCAAGTCTAACATTTCTGCTTCAAGAATAATTTTTTCTAGTAAAGAATCAATGTTTAATCCTTGCTTAGCTGAAATTTCTTGACATTGGTATTTTCCACCCCATTCTTCTACTAAGATGTTCATGGCAGAAAGTTGCTCGCGAATTCTGTCTGTGTTTGCACCAGCTTTGTCAATCTTATTGATGGCAAAGATCATTGGTACGTTCGCAGCCTGAGCATGCGCAATTGCTTCCTTTGTTTGAGGCATTACATCATCATCAGCAGCTACTAAAATAACTGCTATATCTGTTACTTGAGCACCACGTGCACGCATCGCTGTAAAGGCTTCGTGACCTGGTGTATCTAAGAATGTAAGTTTTTTACCGTCTTTCAACGTTACCGAATATGCACCGATGTGTTGGGTAATTCCCCCAGCTTCACCAGCTACAATGTTTTCATTTCGTATTTTATCAAGCAATGAAGTTTTACCATGATCGACGTGACCCATTACCGTAATAATTGGCGGACGAGGAATTAAATCTTCTTCTCTGTCTTCTACAACAGCGATTGCTTCTTGAACTTCAGCACTTACAAATTCAGTTTCATAACCAAATTCCATGGCAATGATTTGAATTGTTTCTGCATCCAAACGTTGGTTAATCGAAGCGAAAATTCCAAGAGACATACAAGCCGAAATAATTTTCGTTGGATGTAAGTTCATCATTGATGCTAATTCCGAAACAGTAACAAACTCAGTAAGTTTTAATACTTTTTCTTGGTTTTCTGCGTCAAGTTGTTCTTGCTCACGACGTTCTGCACCTGTAGCACGTTTTGCTTTTCTGTTTTTAGAACCTTTTGATTTAGCTCCAGCACCGGATAAACGTGCCAAGGTATCTTTAACTTCTTTTGAAATATCCTGTGCCGTCGCAACTACTTTTGGTGCGCCAGCGCCTCCAGGTTTATTTCCAAATTTATTGTTTCCTTGATATCCTGCTCCTGCTGGTCTTCCTTGTCCTGGGACAAATGGAGGACGTGGTTGGCCAGGAACAAACGGAGGACGTGGTGCGCCAGCATTTGGTGCTGCTGCTGCCCCGCCGCCTGTTGTTGGCGCGCCCGGTTTATCAATTCTTTTACGTTTTTTTCGTGATTCTTCTCCTGGTCTTGATGAAGCTGCCTTTTGACGTTCTACAGGGAGAACAATTTTACCAATTACGGTAGGACCTGAAAGCTTGTGTGATTCCACACGAATCGTTTCAATAACTACGGGAGCAACTGGTGTTACAACTTTTACTTCCTCAACCGGATGTCCAACAACAACATAAGGTTTAACTGGCGCAGCAGCTGGTTTGTTTTGAGCTGCAACTGCTGGTTTCTGACCTTGTGGTTTTGCGGGATTTTCTTTTTTGAAATCCTTTTTCTTGTCGGGACGAGACTTAAGGTTCAGTGCGTTTAAGTCAATTTTACCTATAACGTTTACCTGAACATCCCCTCCACCAATAGTTTTGCTATCGTTATCATCTACAACCGGACCTGTAGAATCAGTATTAGGTGTTTCGTTCACAACAATTTTTTCCTCAACTTTTACTTCCTCAACTTTCGTTGCGGGCGTAACAACTTCAGGAATTGTTTCGATAATAGGTGCAGTTTCTTGAACAGGCGCAACTTTAGGAGCGTCTGTAATCACTGGCTCAGCAACTTCAACCTGTGCAGGTTCGTCACGCGAGTCTTCTAGAGAAACGGATTCTCTTTTCTCTCTACGATGAGATATTTTTTTCGCTTCTTCTTTTTCTGCAAAGTCTGAAGCGAATTGTGCAGTTACAATATTTACTTGATCAATTTCAAGTTTTGTATTAGCATTTATTCCATCGCCTTTTATCCCATTAGTAGCAAGGTGCTGAATAATAGTATCTACTGATATGTTGTAATCAGCTGCGAGTTTTTTAATACGTGTTGGTTGTACTGACATATTTTGTTTTAATCCTTTATTATTTTTATGAATTGACTAAACAAATGGTCTTATTCAAATTCTGCTTTTAGAATTCTAATAACCTCTTGTATTGTCTCTTCTTCTAAGTCAGTTCGAGAAACCAAATCCTTAATGTCCATTTCAAGAACAGATTTGGCACTATCGCAACCAACTTTTTTCAATTCGTCCAAAATCCATCCATCGATTTCATCTACGAATTCTTCTAAATCTACATCTTCATTATCTGCAATTCCATCTCTAAATACGTCAATGTCATATCCAGTTAATTTCCCTGCAAGTTTGATGTTATTTCCACCTTTTCCAATCGCAAGCGATACTTGATCTGGCTTTAAATAAACTTCTGCTCTTTTTTCTTCTTCGAAAATTTCAATATTTGTAATTTTTGCAGGAGACAACGCACGTTGAATGAACAACTGTGAATTGCTTGTGTAATTGATTACATCAATATTTTCGTTACGTAATTCGCGAACGATTCCGTGAATACGTGAACCTTTCATTCCAACACAAGCTCCAACTGGATCAATACGGTCATCATAAGATTCAACAGCAACTTTAGCTCTTTCTCCTGGCTCACGAACGATGCGTTTAATCGTAATCAAACCATCAAATACTTCAGGAACTTCTTGCTCGAACAAACGCTCTAAGAATTCTGGAGCAGTACGCGAAAGAATAATTACTGGACTTGCATTACGCATGTCAACTTTTGAAACAACTGCACGAACTGCTTCTCCTTTTTTGAAATAGTCTGAAGGAATTTGTTCTGATTTAGGTAAAAGTAACTCGTTACCTTCATCATCCATAACCATAATTTCTTTTTTCCAAACTTGGTAAACTTCACCTGTAACAATTTCGCCAACACGTTCTTTGTATAATTTATACAAGTTGTCTTTTTCAAGCTCCATGATACGTGTCATCAAGTTCTGACGTAAAGAAAGAATACTTCTACGACCAAAATCAGCCATTTTGTATTCCATTGCTACATCTTCACCGATTTCAAAATCTGGTTCAATTTGAATTGCCTTTGAATAAGCGATCTCAAGATTTTCATCTTCCACTTCACCATCTGGAACAATTTCTTTGTTTACAAAAATTTGAAGGTCACCCTTGCCAATATTTACGATTACGTCAATATGATCATCTGTTCCGAATTTCTTCTTTAACATTGATCTAAAAACATCTTCTAAAACGTTTTGCATGGTTTGCGGATCAATATCCTTAAACTCTTTAAACTCGGTAAACGATTCTACTAATTCTATGCTGTTCATTACTTAGCTATTTAAATGAAATGACTATTTTGGCTTCTTTTATTTCTTCGAAACGCAACACTGTGCTTCGAGTTACTAGTTGTTTTGTTTTCTTTCCTTCTACAAGTTCTTTCGATTGACTTTCAACTGTGATTGCTTCTGGTGAAACAGCCATTAATTTACCTTCAACTTTATTTCCGTCTGTTAATACGCACTCTAAACCTCTTCCTATGTTTTTTGGGTATTGGTCATAAACGCGTAATGGTTTGTCCAAGCCAGCAGAAGAAACGTGCAATTCAAAATCATTTTCTTCGCGGTCCAAGTTATGCTCAACATTGCGCGAAACAGAAACGCATTCGTCTATGCAAACGCCGCCTTCTTTTTTGTCTAATTCTATGTTGATTGCATTGTCTGGTGAGATGTTCAATTCTACAATGAAAACACCGGGATGGCGTTCATCTATGCGCTCTTGAGCAAATTTAAGTACAATATCTTTTGTGATCATATTCAATAAAGAAGGGGACCTCTGTCCCCTTGTATTTGTGTAATTACGATGCAAAAGTAATACTTTTTTTCTGAAAAACAAACTTTTTATAAATGTGAACCGTTTTCGAGCTTAAAAACTACCGGTCGGCATGGTGCTGCATCGTTTTCAAAAGAAGCTACCTGTAAGTTTAGAATGTATTCACCATCTGCTACTTCGGAGGGAACAAAAAGTAATTCTGATATGGTGCGTGTAAAGTTTGGGTTATTTGGCACTTCCCAAAAGGCGTGATGAAATGCAAGTTTTCCACCGTCAGATTCCCGGTCTACCGATGGTGTATCGATCAGAAAGTGATCTATTTTGCAATCTATAAGCACTTGTGCGCCTTCTTTTTCAAAGTAGCAAGGGTTCGTGCCGGTATAGTGTTTGTGGGTTTTATCCGTGTTCGGAAGAGTTCTAACAATTAACGCGCTTGCTTTGGTTTCTCCAATGGCGTTGTTTAATTGTTGCGCACTGATTCGTAAATCAGTAACGCCATCCACTTCAATTTCTTCGGGTAGAATAGAAACTATTTTGGCCGTGAAAAAAAATTCTTTTAGGGTTTCATTGATGCTGTACACTTCAGTTGTGATATGTCCTAAACATTCAGTATGTGTGGTGTGACCGTGCGGATTAAATGCGATGTTTCTGAAGTTGACAGATCCACCGTCTTTTACCGATCCGATCCAACCATTTTCCATAACGGGTTCCATAATGGGTGCGTTTACATGCCAAGCTGTTGGATTTTGTTCGGTATTTGACAAGGGTATGGAAAGATCAAATCCCTTTTGAGTGTCAATATAGGTGTTTGGAGTGAGGTAGAGTTTCATATACAAGTATTATTTCCAGTCAAAGTCTCGGTGCTTTATTAACGTAAATCGAGCGCTGATGAAGAATGTATTGCGCACAAAAATTGTTTTGGTTCCCGGATAAAGGTAATAACCTGCTCGTAAATGTACGGGGCCAAGTTTAAATCCAACTACTGGTGAACAACGAAATTGGGCTAAATCAAAATCGGAAGCAATGCCAACGGTAGCACCATACGTAAAGCCTATCCTACCTAGTTTTCCCCAAATGCCGCCGTCAAAACAGACAACTTTTGGTTTGTAACCATAGGAAATGCCTAAGTTACTGCCAATTAGAATTCTATTTTTTAAACGGATGCGTTTGTATAACAATTCGCCGCCAACTTCAATGTGTAAGTTTTTTCCTTGCTCAAGTCCGAAATAGGGT
This sequence comes from Crocinitomicaceae bacterium, assembly GCA_043720875.1. GTDB lineage: Bacteria > Bacteroidota > Bacteroidia > Flavobacteriales_D > Crocinitomicaceae > JAYSRU01. The sequence continues at coordinate 27,033 of JAYSRU010000010.1, read as the reverse complement.
CCGAATTTCTTAACATTGGGCGCGAGTTCTTTTAATGAAATTTGGGTGTTGTTGAACTGGTTAATTTGTGCCTTGAATGGTGTTAGACACAAAACCAACATACACGTTAAAACGGTTTTAATTGCCATACTTGGAATGTATATCTTGGAGGTGTTTAGCGTCTTCAACCGTAATTCCCAAACTATCCGCAATTTCTTTTGCACGCAGAATATCTTTAACCGTCATGCTGATAGAATCTGCACCCTCTACCGTATTTTTAATATAAATTCCACTGTTTTTTAGCGCCGGAATTGCTGCGGGAGCAATCTTGCGAACCGGTTCATAAAACAAACTAGCTTTGGTAGTTTCGGGTGAAAGAAGTTCTGTTTTTTCGTTAATGCCGTCCAATATTAATAAGCCAATGCTCAAGAAAAACAATGCTTTTATTGCGCCTAAACCAGATCCTGCTACTTGATTAAGTGTGGATAATTTTGAGGTTTTGAGCGTACGTTCTATGCTTTTTCCAGTCATATAAATGAGCAAAGCAACTCCACCAAATGTTATAATAAATGCTACAATAGGCAAATAAACAGGATTCATGTTGAAGCTGCCTGCAATTGCTTTAGAAACCCAAGTTGAAAAATGGATCCCAACATAAATCCCTACCAATAGCGCAAGTAATGAAAATATTTCAAGCACAAATCCTTTTTTGAATCCTTTCCACATCGCATAAGCAAGCGGTATTGCTATAAATAGATCAATCCAATTCATGCCTTATTATTTTGGTAAAGTGGCGATTATTCTTTTGTATTCTGCTTGGTATTGTTCTTTTCCTTCACATCCCATGGTAGTTGCTAAATTATTGAAATTCTCGATACGGTCTTTCGGCGCTGGATGTGTACTTAAGAAAGCAGGTTGGCGCGCTCCTCCGCGTGCTTCTAATTTTTCGAAAAAACGAGCACCGCCTGATGCGGTATAGCTAGTTGGACACAAATAAGCAACCGATTTGGCATCCGCTTCAGTTTCATGGTTTCTTGAAAACTTTAGTCCAACTAGGCCTGAAACAATTTGTGACATATTTTGACGACCACCGGTTAAAATTTGAGATACCACATTCACGCCATTCATTTGAGTCATTTGTTCAGTAGAATGTCTGCAATCTGCATGTGCAATTTCGTGCCCCATCACTCCAGCAAGTTGATCTTCTGCATCAAGGTATTTCATTAATCCAGTGTAAACATAAATATACCCTCCTGGTGTACAAAAGGCGTTAAGTGTTGAATCGTCATGAATAATTCTAAGCCTCCATGAAAATTGGTCGCGGTTTATTACTTTTCCTGAATTTAAAATAGCATCTCTAATTTTATATAAATATTGGTATGCTTCTGGGTACCTCATCGAATCTAGCGGCGGATACTCTCTTGTGTTTGAATCAATATGTCGGGCGGTTTCTGCTCCCAACTGTCGGTCTTGAGCTAGTGTAAACAGGTTTAATGCGCGCTTTTCACCATTTTTTTTGGTTCCACACATGGTTAAAATCGCTGCGGAAACGATAGAAAGTAAAATAATTTTAATGTTCATATTGCTTATAATTATTGTATTAATGTTTATGTTTTATTTATTCTATTGGACGTACGCTAACAATTTCTGGAGCCATCTTTTTCACGGCTTCTTCCAGCCCCGCTTTAACCGTCATTGCGCTCATAGAGCAATCACTGCAAGCACCGAGAAGACGAACATAAGCGATACCTTCTTGTGTTATTTCTACTAATTCCATGTCTCCACCATCTGCCTGTAAATGGGGGCGAAGTTGCTCCAGCGCTAGATTTACTTTAGCAGTCAAATCTTCAATATTTAATGGAGTTACCGTAAATTCTGACATATTAATTGTTTTTGATTTCAGCCAATGCAGTTGTGAATTTACGCACTAATTCTTCGTATGCCAAAGCTGTGGGTGTATTTTCTTGAAAAACGGCCGGTCTTCCCACGTCTGAACTTTCACGAATGCTTTGCACCAATGGGATATGACCTAAAAATCTTTCGTTCATTCCTTCAGCCAAATTCTTTACGCCATCTCTACCGAAAACGTAATATTTATTGTCTGGTAATTCTGCGGGCGTAAACCAAGCCATGTTTTCTACTAAGCCAATTATAGGAACTTTAATATTATCTAATTTAAACATATTAACTCCTTTACGGGCATCAGCTAGGGCTACTTCTTGTGGCGTACTTACAATTACTGCCCCATCTAAAGGAACTGTTTGAACCAATGAAAGGTGAATGTCACCAGTTCCAGGAGGAAGATCAATTAATAAATAATCTAATTCTCCCCAGTAAGCGTCTGTGAACATTTGAGTTAGTGCCTTGCTTGCCATAGGTCCTCGCCACACCACAGCGTTATCTTGGTCTGTAAAAAATCCGATAGAAAGAATTTTGATGCCATAGCTCATTACAGGGTTAATCATTCCTTTGCCATCTACATCAATCATCGTTGGTCGTTCTCCTACCACATCAAACATGGTTGGAATCGATGGGCCATAAATATCAGCGTCAACAATGCCCACCTTATAACCTGCTTTCGCCAATCCGCCTGCAAGATTAGAAGTTATGGTAGATTTGCCCACACCACCTTTTCCTGAAGCTATGGCAATAATGTTTTTTACTTCGGGTAAGATTTTGCGTCGAACCGATTTTGCATCAGCAGCAATACCAATTACAGCACAATCCACAGTGATTTCATTACCCAAAACACGAGTAAGTGCAAATTGCACTGCTTCTTGCATTCTTTTTCGGGCGTGCAATGCTGGATTTGTGACGGCTACGGTAAGTTTTATAGTGTTGCCATCAATGGTAAGATGTTCAACCAAATTTTGTGAAACTATATCTTTTTTAAGATCTGGCTCTTGAACGTTGGCAAGAGCTTCCAAAACTTTTTCGCGTGTAATTTCCATGATTTTTATTAATGAGTACAAAAGTAAGGAACTTATTAAGAATTAATTGCAAACACTTCACACGTTTTCACAGTATTTGTACTTTTTTGCCCACTTCTTTAGGTTTAAATTAGACGGAGTGCTTTATTTTTTGAAATACCGATGAAGATTCGAATTCCTTCAGTACATTTGAAGTAAAAAAGCACTAGATGAAAAGTATATTAATTATTGTTTCGGTTTTTGTAGGCGTTGTGGTTCAAGCTCAAAAAACGTTGTATTTTAAGCAGAAAACAGAGAATTTATTCAACGAGTTTGTTGGTTTGTATCCCACCACATTGAAAGATGTAGCAGGAATAAAGCATTACCAATTTGAATATAACAAAGCTGGGAAATTAGTGTTTGTCCGTCAGTTTGGGCAAGGAGTGAAGGATTATACCAACGAAAATGCGGTTAAAAGCTTCATGGCGCGCCTTGTTTATAAAGGGGATACCGTTTTTCAAGTATTGGTAAGTGAAGTGGAGAGTGCTACGGAATCGGATGAAGCAATAATTGGTAAAATTTGGTCTGGTGAAATGGGGGCTAACCGTTTAACGTATAAAAACGGAAAGTTGCACATGTATCACAATATGGGGTCATATTTATATGCCAAAAATTACTTTGCGAATGGAGATGAAAACGGACAAGAGGAGGATGAGGCAAAAGCACAAGCACTTGCGGTTACCGTAGGTTACGAATATGAATACATCGGAAATACTTCTGATTTTTACTTGTATTTTTTAAATGTGGAGGGCAGCAGGACTTCAATTGAAGAGTTAGCCAAATTGGAAGTGAAGAATGATAAGAAAATGATGACTAAGACTATTCGTTACATGAACGACAAGAATGAGCGCATCTCAATATCTAATGGCGTAAATGAAGTGGTAATAGGCGAAAACGCTGCAGGATCTAAACGTTATTCCTTAGAATTAAACAGTGTGGGAGAAATCAATTCCAATGAGGAAAATGCTCTTTCTAAGTATTTGGAAGTGGTTGATTATGATAATAATGGTTATCCAAACAAATATACACGTTGTGATAAAAACTTAAAACCAGCAGTGGTAACATATCAAGTTTATTTGGAAGATCCAGAGACCGGAGAATATGTGCCAACTGATGCAAGATCTTACACTGATATGAGAAACATTTTAGATGCAAACGGCAATGTATTGGAAACGTCTACTTTTAATGATAAAGGAGGAAAAGAGAATTTCGATCTAACTTTTGCAACAACAAAAAACACCTACGATAAGAACGGAAATTTAACAAGTGTACGTTGGTATGATGCCAACGGTGATTTAGCGCTAAATGGATATTATGCTGGGAATGTGAATGTTTATGATGAGAACAATCACTTAATAGAATCGTATAATCTAGGAATGGATAATAAACCTTCGGCAGATGATCAAGGAGTTTACGTTCGTAAAATGGAATATGAAGGAGATCAGTTGTTGGCAACTATGTTTTATGATGCTAATGGAACGCAAATGACGGATGCTTCTGGGGCGCATAAGTATTTGCTCGGGGAAACAAATTATGAGGAAGATCCAGAGGGTGAGTTTCCAATGTATGACGTTTATGGCATGGATGAGGAGCTTTTAGGGAAAGAATTGGTGAATGCGCAAGAAAATTACGAAGATGGTTCGTTTGTTTTTACACGCTATAAATATGACGATCAAAATCGTATAATTTCTGAAAAGAATTTTGACGCTGAACACAGACCGTATGCATCTGAAACCATGAATTTCGAAGGGCGTTATACTTATTTTGATGCGAGTGAATTGCCAGGTTTTGCAGAAGACAATGTTACCAGATCGAAATCTGAAATGTTTTTTGACGTAGAAATGAACCCAACGTTCAAAGCGTATGAAGGCTACCACAAATTGGAAAGAAAAATAGAAATGGTGGGAAGTCATTACTTGACCACGACTTCTTATTTTAATACGGACGGTAATTTAATAACCGGAGACGCTGTTGCTATTTATATTGAAGAGACAAGTGTTGAAGAAGGCGTTTATAATTCATATGCTTCCAATGACGCTAAAAACATGCCTATTGTTGACGCTTATGGTATTTGGAAAGTAGTGCATGAAAATGAATTCAGTACAGGTAGATCAAGCACAAGTTATTTTGATAAAAACAATAAACCTGCTGTGAACGAACTAAAAGTGCACAAAGAGGTGACTGCTGTAACTGGTTTAGAAACGGTTAGAACATTTTTAGATAAAAAGGGTAAATTGATGAATTGTGCAAATGGGCATGCAAAAAGTATTGAAATTTTCAACGAAAACTATGCCACGCTAAGTTTGGCATATTACAATAAAAAGGGAAAACCGGTGGTAAACAAAGCATCTGGAATACACAAAACTACCAATGCATATGATGAAGGTGGAAACGTGATTGAAGTAAATATGTTGAACAAAAAAGGTAAACTTGTAGATGTTACTTCGTGGATGTGGCCGAGTGGATTTAAAGCAGCCAGAGTGGTGAGAACTTACGGAGCAACGGAAGAAGGTTACTACAATTTGGAAAAAGAAACCTATTACAATGCAAAAGGGGATGTGTTAACGCCTCCTGTTACAGAAGAATATTACGAAGGAGAATAAGATAATTGCAATATTAAAATGCCTAATCGATTACGTTGATTGGGCATTTTTAATTTTCGGACACAATGAAAATAGTTTATGCATTAGTTGTTAGCGGGTTGATAGGATTGGCTGGACTGTTGATGTCGTGTTATGCGTCCGACGCAGCGTCGATTGTTGGTTCGGAGGCTGGTGCGCAACAACAAGAAGATACGTTGTTTTTTCAAAAAAGACTTAAATCAAGTGCCGATTTAATGGCTGCGTTTATAAAAAAATCTGTAAAAACGAAATACAACACTGAACTTGTTTATCTGGTGGATATGAAAATTCCATCTCAAAACTATCGCTTTTTTGTTTACGATTTGAAAACCAATACAATTCTTTCGGAAGGTTTAATGGCGCACGGAAGTGGATCAGAAACAGAAGTGCAAGACAGTTTACAGTTTAGCAACACACCAAATTCATACATGACATCTTTAGGGAAATACCGCATTGGGAAATCGTATGTGGGTCAGTTTGGTAAAGCGTATAAATTACACGGATTGGATGCAACGAACAATAAGGCTTTAGAACGCACTGTAGTTTTACACCGCTATGGTTGTGTTCCAGAAACTGAACAACAAAGCCCGATTTGTAATAGTTTGGGTTGTCCAATGTTGTCTGAACTCTTTTTTCTAAAAGTTGACGGTTACATTACCGCATCTAACTTGCCCGTGTTACTGTATATTTTTGATTAACCCAACCTATAAACCATTTAGTGCATCACTTAAATAAGTGAAACCATTAATCTATAAAACTATGAAACTGTTCTTCTTACTGCTCACCATATCTTGTGTATCTATTGGCACAAATGCTCAAAAACAACGTTGGCTTTCTTTGGGTGGTCGTTCAACCATTAGTGCCTTTAGTGATGATGGCGCTGGACTTGGTTCTGGTGGTCAGTTTCGCATTCAAATTGCAAATCATGTAAATACAGATTGGTTCGCAGATTATATCGTCACCAACAAAGCGGGAATTAGAAGTGAATATGTCCACATTGGTTGGTCCGTTTTATTTTACCCAATGGCACAACCCGATTTTACAAAGAAATTTCAACCGTATATTTTAGCGGGGCATTGTTTTGATTACAACAAGAAAACGCTGCTTTCGGATGTAACTATTCAAAAAGACCGATGGGGTTCTGCCGTGCAAGCAGGTTTAGGCTGCCACTACAATATAACTCCACGCTTTGATTTGTCTTTAACTTGTCAATACATGTTGCATTTAACTTCCGAACTAAACTTGGAAGAAACCACAACAGGGTATCAATGGACAACTTCAAAGCACAGTGCGTTTGAAGGTCATTTACTGACAACACTCAGTTTCAATTATAAATTAGTAAATCTTGCACGAAAATGAAATACGTACACCTCATAGCACTCATGATTCTAGGAAACGTTAGTGCGCAAGAAAAAAGTTTGGTTCAATCTGGGTTGCTGAGCGCCTACTTAACGTATGCTCCGTCGTATCATTTTGAAAGCAAATCTTCTACCTTTTATGTGGTTGGAAAACTAGAAGGCTACCTCAGTCAGAAAATATCAATTTCGGGTGAAGGTGCCTATTATTTGGGAAATGGTCAACAAAGTAAAAGTGTATTTAATTACAATAATAATTTCAGTGTTGGACCTAATTTTCATTACGTTCGAAACAATAACGATTTCTCACTGGGCTTTCAAGCTGGAATTGCCTTCACTGAAACGCCACGGGTTGGCGCCCCAACTATCGGTGAGAAAAATGTGAGTCCAATGATTGCTCCGGTTATCGGGTACACCAATTATTTTTTCAAGTATTTTCATTTTTTCGTCAATACACGCCTATGTATGGCGCAGCACCTTGCCTCACAAGCTGTTAATTTGGCAGAATTGCGCTTTGCAGCAGGACTAGGTTTTAATTTTTAAACGAAACGGTAGCAAATAGTTGTTTATTTTGACAGTGAAATGTTTATTTAGAATGCGTGTGAATTGAAGAAATAGAACAGAAAACTTTTGTTTTTCATTCTATAATGTTGACCTTTGAGTTTGTAAACGCGCAAACCAATAAATAGAACTATGTCAGTCCGTAAAAATTATGTTTTTCACCGCAATAATGTGAATTTTAAATTCTCACCAGCGCAAATTGAAAAGATGAAAACATTCTTAGAAGATACTTTGGATGAAATTTATGATTACGAAGAAATGGATGAGGTTAAATTCTTTGATTGTGGCGAAAATGCAGAACAAATTATTTGTGATCTATGTGGTTCAGATATTGATTATGACCATTGGGCTGAAGCTATGACCGTAGCGCATAAAACAGGATTCGAAGACTTCTCTTTCAAGTCGGATTGTTGCAATATTACAACTTCATTGAATACACTTATCTACAAAGCGGAACAAGGCTTTGCGAAGAACTATTTTGAATGCGATGATGCTTTTGGGTGGTTAGAGCCTTCTGAATTGGCAGAGTTAGAAAAACTTATTGGAGAAAAATTGAAATTTGTTAGTGCTATATATTAACCATTTAGCGTGAAAGAACTATTACACGCCATTTCAATTAAGGCCTTAGCGCAAGGTAAAATACCGTTTTCTGAACAACAATTTAAGGCACAATGGCTTGGAGAAAATCCTGCATCGCGAAGTGCAATAACGCATTGTGAAGACAAGTTAAAATTACAACTTCCAACAGATTATATTGAATTTTTGTGCTGTTCCAATGGTTTTGTTAGCACGAGCGATATTCATGCTACTTTTTTGCCGGTTGAGGATATTGATTATTTCGAAGTGAAAGACAAGGAGCTTGTGGATTTTTGGAGCAATAAAGAACCAGAAATTGGTTTGAGGTTGCAACGCTCTATTCTCATTGCAGGACTTTCTGAAGATCAACAGCTACTTTTAGTTCCGCCACATGAAAACGAGGGTTGGCACTATTGGCAATTCGCAGCATGGATTCCTGGTATCGTAAGCTTTGAAAACCTGAGTGCCATATTGAACGATCAACTTGCATTTTTGGAGCAAGAACCGGAGGATTTAGAATTCCTGAAAGCCTCAACTCAAATAGATTACGCCTTAAAAAATGCTGTTTTTGAACAGAATTGGGAAGCAATCTACACCTTGAGTAAAAAGTACATTGCTACTAAGAAATTGTATCCCTACTTTAAAGCAATAGAATTGGAGCAGTTAATGTTGCTTTCCAGTAATAAGTTGGACCGGAACCTTGCGTATCAAACTTATTTAATAGAACGTATTCAAGTTGCGCATTCCTTGGCGGAATTAGAGCTCCTAGATACACTTTTTAGGGCGAGCGAAGCTAACGAATGCTTTTTGCCTAATGAAACGGACGACCTTAGTGCTTACCCGCAATTAGTGGATGCACGCGATTACATGCAAGCTGGCTATTTCGAAAAAGCTAAAGTAGAGGTAATGCGTTACATGAATGAAGCTCCGCGTACATTTATTCCTTTTTTGAATGCACAACTTTTTCCGTATGTCACTAAGCTAGAAATGAATGAAAGTGATTTAGATTAAGTAATAGCAGAGAAAAATTTTCTACCACTAATTTATCCGACATCATTTTTTTAAGTATTGGGCATTTATTATTCTAAGGTCAACTTATTTTTGCTGTCAATATTTGTTCGTTTATCAAAATGGAATTCAATAAATTTTGATTCGTCCTTTTTACCTGTAAGTGCAACAATTGAACGTCCCATTTCTTGGGATTGATCGTCAAATACTTTTGCTGTCAATTTTCCTTTGAAGTCTTTATTGAATATTACGTAGAGAACTAGCAGATTGTCCGTGCCTAAACTGTCACTAGAAACAGTCGCTTTGCCAAATTCAACACCCTTTTCTTTGAGTCCGTCTGGTAGTACTGTTTTTATATCAAAAGCCTTTTGAACACCTTTTGAAGCACCTTCAATAAATTCTCCGGCTGTTTGTCCTGCTACGTCACCAACCTTGTTTATTTTTTCTTTAATGGAATTCGAAGAACATGCTGACAGCATGATTGTAGTAATTGCGATTAAGGTTATTTTTATCATATTGAATTATTTTTTTTATGCCTTACGTTTCGGGCTTATGGTAGTGTGAAATTTGAAACTGTTTTCTAATGCACTGCTTAAAACAAAGCTAACTAATTAATAGACATTTGCAAGCCGAAAATACCCCAAAAGCTATCATCTACTTTCACAAGCGTAGCTTCCTTTGCAAAGCTCCAACAGTTACAAATCTAGGCTAACGTCATTTCCAATTATTTCTGGTAAAAACTATTTCTCAGGGCAATAATGCGATCTAAGAAATGTAGGTCAAACTTTTTTGACAGTGAAGTTATGTGGGAAAGACTTTTTGACGTTTGATATACTAACATTTCAAAAAAATCGACTAAATTTTCACCTGCCCAATAATTAAAGTCATAATCTCTGCCATGAATAATGATTTGATTTTTCGTCCCTCTTATTCCCGGATCCGTATCAATACTCAAATAGTTACCTGCATTATCGGTAAAAACTGGTACCCATTTCTCACTATAATATGTAGTTTGAATAAATTCAGAAGGTTTAGATAACACTTCCTTTTGTGATTCATTCTTCAGCTCTCTGCTAAATTGAACTTGTTGAATAATGCGATCAATACTCATGAAAGACATGTCAAAAAACAAAGAAATATCTCCATTGTCTTCTCCGTTGTGTAATAGCAACATTTTAAGTAATTCATCAGGTATCGGAAAGCCTAAAAATGCTTCAAGTTTTTGAATTTCCTCTGCTGATGCAGGATCGGCCAGTGTATGAAAGTTGATTTTTGCTCCGTCAAAATAGTCTTTATTGTAAACCTTTAATGGGTTTTTTTTGAACCAAGCATTCACTTTATACCATTCGGTTACCACTTTTGGTTTTGCTGCCATAACTATTCCTTTTAGTTAAAGTTAAGTCGATCTATTTTTTTAAGTTACTTTCATAAATAGTTATCCATTCTTTCACACTCATTTTTTTCATAAGTTGCCCAATTAATTCAAACGGAATCTCGTCTGGTTTTTTAAAGCGGATACAACTTTTCCCCATGTCGAGTTTCTTCTTGCTGTATTTTGGATATTCAGAAACAAACCACGCTAACAATTTCGGGTCGCAATAAATGCCCATATGGTAAAAACTAATCGCATTTTTTTGCGAAGCAAGTCCAGCGAACGGAAGCGGCTCGATCGGTTTGCAATGGTAACCCGCAGGATAAATGGTGTGTGGAACTACATACCCCAATCCGCCATAACTAATAGCTGCTTTAAAACCCTTCGGCAAGTTTTCTACAATTACATTGTGTAATTTGTTAAAAGCTTCTACCCTGTCCGAAGGAAGGTTTGTCAGAATTTCATTTACTGTTTTACCATTTGCTTCCATACTTTCAACTTGTTTTTGCTATGCTAGGTTTATCCTGTCTGGTTTTAAAATGACGGCTAACCTAGAACCATTCTCTGTGGAATATAAACGGATTACAAAACTTAGCTCTCAGCTTAGTGACTGGTTGTCTCATCCGATAAATCAACGCCCTGCTTCTTTAAAATCTTACTCGCCACCATAGCAAATATGGCCAAATAGATGAAGCAAATTACGCCCACAATGTACGACTGTTGAATGCCGATAATGTCTGATAATTTTCCTTGGAAAGGTGGAATTAACGCACCTCCTAAAATCATCATAATCAAAAACGCAGAACCTTGACTCGTGTATTTTCCTAATCCTGCAATGGATAACGCAAATATACTTGGCCACATAATGCTACAACATAAACCTGCACTTAAAATTGCATAGGTTGCAATATCCCCAGAAGTTAGCATTCCGATGGTTACCGTAAGAGCACCTAGGATACTGAATACGGTAAGGGTTAAGGCCGTTCTGTTCTTGGTAAAGAAAAATGCGCCAATCTGTATCGCTACGCAAACTACGTAAAGGTAAAACGGTTTCACAGAATGTCCTGCTGCGGCTGTTAATGCGAGCACTACGGCCAATGCGGTCAATGGAGCAACGGCATACAAAATAGTTTTAGTTGACTTTGAAAGATCGAATGCTTCAACTGCGCCGCCCCAACGTCCGATCATTAAACTTCCCCAATACATGGCAATATATGGAGCAATTTGGGTGTCAGTAAGTGCGCCAAACGCTTTTTGTTTCAATAATTCGGGTAAGTTGGAACCGATTGCAACTTCTACCCCAACGTAGATAAATATGGCAATCATTCCTAATACCAATTGCGGATATTGCAAGGCACCCCAACCCGTTTTTTGTTTGTTGGCTATACCCAAAGAAACACTTAATCCTCCCAAAACCACAAGAATACCCACGGAACTCCAGATCATTCGTTTTTTGTCTAAAGGTTTTTTGATACGCGTTACGGCATCGTTTATGGTTTTAATTTGCGTGGTTAAATATTCAACAGACTTCGGACTGCGATTGCTTAATTTGGTTTGCGCATCCAATTCAACTTGAATAGGTGCCGCCATTTTTTGCAATTCAGTAATTTGATTCGCTTCTTTGCTTGCGTATGAAGATAAAATAGGAACAAAACACGTAACCAATAAACCTGTAATAATAAGCAAGGCAGCTAATGCCTTCTTCGATTTTTCAACCACTTCATTAGTGGCGTCGTTGGCTACACTTTTAGAAAACTTGAACACCATTGCCAACGCAATAAACAGCAAGGAAACCCCACCGTATAAGAAAACAACTTTGTTCAAATTTAATTTACCAATCGCATCCGCACCAGTTTCACTCGCAGCGGTTGTTCCAAACAAAGCCAAAGCAACCAATAATGGACCAATGGTGGTGCCTAAGCTATTAATTCCACCACCAAGACTTACTCTGCTCGCACCCGTTTTTGGCGCGCCCAACGAGATCAATAATGGGTTGGCAGAAGTTTGTTGGATCGAAAAACCTAAAGCCACCACGAACAATCCAATAAGCATTCCGGTGAACGTATCACCTTTTACCGCAACAATCATAACGATCGCCCCAACAGCAGATAACAACAATCCAATGACAATACTTTTTTTGTAGCCCCACGATCGAATCACATCTTTCCCGTTCAATGCGCCAAATGCGTAGAGGCAAAGTGCACCTATGTAGTACGCAAAGTAAAAAGCGAAATCAATAAGTTGCCCTTGAAATTGGTCTAAATCAAAATAAGTTCTACAAAAAGGGATGAAAATATTATTACCTGCAGCAATAAAGCCCCAAAAAAAGAAAACTGTAATTACTGTGCCAATTGCGCCTTTGTTGTTTTGCATGTGCTAAGAATTTCGACGAATGTAATCAAAACTTTTCTCAGCACATAATTTTGAGCAGGTGTAAAAGTTAGAAAAGGGCTACCATTTCTTCCAACTATTCGCTTTAAAATCCCATTCGGGTGTTTCAACGCGCGCATTTTCTTCGATTACAATCCAAGGGGAAAGTGAAGTGTCGCTTAGGTTTTGCACTACATGAATTTCTTGAGCGGGCATATAGCTTTGGGCAATCAGTACAATTGTTTTCCCTTCTTCGTTTTGTGCCATGTCCACAATGGTAACAGCGTGTCCGGGCGAACCTCCTTGCACTATTAAATCGCCAATTTGAAGCTGCGCAAATGAAGTTGCTTTCAAACTGTTTTGTAGGCTTAATGTTCCGGCATAGGTGTACACTTTGTCGAGGTACGCTCTAAAACAGGTGCGCGAAGTATCGGCTTTTCCCGCAGCGCTCCAGTTCACGTTATTTCCGTTGACCAGAATTCTTTTACCCTTGCGCCATTCGCCATAATTGGCCGCGAAACCGTTGGTGAATGAAAATTGAATTTCAGAGTAGCGCTTTTGACTGTAGAGGTATTCTGCACGTAAGCGCATACAAGCATCGGCACATTGCTGTAAATCCTTTTTTCCCACGTCAAATTTTAAAACACCTGCATGGATTTTATTGCTTTTCATTGCTCCATTAAACAAATGCACGTCACTGCCAATGGCTTGTAGTTCAACGTTGCGTAGGTACGATCCAAACGCCAAACTATCGCTGAATGTACGCGTATAACCTTTTGGAGTTTTAAAGCGTGTTCCGATGGTGTTGCCAACCGTGTCGCTCGTTTCCAAAGCAGTGTTACTTTGGCACATGGTGAACAGAAAAGTAGAGAATCCTCCAAAACTGAGCAGAGCTAAAACGGAAACGACTTTAAACGCGAGCATATAGATGTGTTTAGGATTACTAACGCAAAATTTGAGAATGATTACATTTTAGGAAGAAAAAATAGTAGTTTTTTACTCGGTTAGTGTTTCAACCAATGAATAGTAATTGCGTATGAAACGGTCTTATTGCTAATTTTCCTCATAATAATAGGAGTAATCAATTCCTTTCATAAACATTTCTCTGCTGTTGATTTCAGTTGGGTAGTGACACTAACCACATGACTATTTTCTTTCTTCAATTTGGCTTTGAGGTATTTCCAATAATTGCGGGTTTTGGAATAGTCGTTTTGATCGGTAAGAACAGCTACAATGTCCAAGACCGAAAACCACCACTTGGCGTTTTGTTCATCCCACAAGGCGCGCACCTCACGGTCATCGAAAAAACGAATGGATATTTTTTGGTTTTCGTTCATTAGGTTAATCTGTATTCAAAAATAAAGCTAATTTTCGATTGCGCTCTCTTCCCGTTATTTATATTTATAGTGCGTTGCATTTTTAGCTCCAATTTTATCAATTATTCCATTTTCAACTGCAAATTTTAAATCTCGACTAGCAGTTGCGGTTGCAATTTCTCTAAAATTCTTCAGGTAGTCTTTTCGTGTAAAATAGCCCTCTTTTATTATTGATTTGAACAGCGTGATTCTGTCAATATTCGATAGACTTACGTTCTGAATGGTTAATAATTCTTGTAAGGATTCTAGAATGATTCCCAGCATGAATTCAATAAATACGGTTGATTCGCCTGTTTTATCAGCTTTGCTTAACGCTGCGTAATACTTGTCTTGTTGTGCGTTAATTATTGTTTCAATGGGCAGAAATTCGAAGACGGGATAAGCCTCTTTTAAAATGAGCGTTTGCCATAAGCGTCCCATTCTACCGTTTCCATCAAGGAAAGGATGAATAAATTCCATTTCATAATGAAATACACAACTTTTGATTAGGATCAAATCATCGTCATGTTTCAAGTAGTTGAATAGATCTTTCATTAAGGGGTTTAGCATTTCACTGTTGGGAGCAATATGGGCAATTGCTAACCCTTTAACTATCCCCACTGATTTGTTTCTGAGTTTCCCTGCCGATGCAATAAGTTCATTCATTAATAGGCTATGCGCAGAACGAAATGAAGCAAAACTATAGGGATTCAATTTATCCAAACGATCATAGACCGCAATGGCATTTTTAACTTCCAGAATATCCTTTATGGGACCAATTACCCGTTTGTCTTCAAGTATTGCTGTAATTTGCTCAATCGTCAACGTGTTACCTTCTATTTCTAGCGAAGCATGAATACTTTTTATTCTGTTTTTCTTTCTTAATTCTGTTGGCGGTTTACTTAAATGGGCAGCATTTATTTCCCCTATTCTTTCCGAAATTGAAGCAACTAATTTTAAAATCTTTCCTGTAATGGTGTAAGGCGGTTTCATCTAAATATAAATTGATAGTATCATTTGATAGTATCAAAGGTAACCTTATTTTTCAAAATCCTAGAAGTTTACTGTTTCTTGAGATAAAGTTGGGTGTTTTTGGCGATTGTGCAAAAATGATTAGGCTTTTATTTGTGCATCAATTTGTTCGATAATCTTCTTGGCTAATTGGGTATTAGCATCGTAGCTTTCAATTAGTAAATTCGAATATTGTAAGTAAAGACTCATCATTGTCTTTACTTTTGTTTTTAAAATTGTTTTACCCAAATTTGAATCGTCACTTATTTCTTCAAATATTTCAATACTTGTTACATTTCTATTCTCTTCCATTTTATAAAGAGGAGGCATATTTTGTACGAAATATTCTAGAATGTTAGTTTTTAGTTCCTTGTTTTGAATAAACCCGATTTTCCCACTGGACTTAAATCCTTCAAAATTTCCTTCGTTCGTTCTTCGCGTTGTTAAATGAAAATCTGGTTGAACTGTTTGAATTTCGTCATTCGATAATTTTGTCAAATTATTAATTGAAAAAATACCAATTTTATATTCGATCATCTCGTTATTCATTGCGGTTATATCCTTTTGCAAATCTGATTTTAGATCAATTAAAAATTCTGAGACTTCTTGCTGTTGCTTGCTATCTTCGCTCCATCCGTGAAATTTAATTGAAAGCGTTACCGCAAACACAATGATGAAAATTTCCTTAATTATGGCTATTGATTTCACCTTTAGCGATTGAGTTCTATCCTTAAAAGTTTTAAATATCTTTTGAGTATGTTTTATTATGTCATCTTCCATAATTTCTTTTGTTTCAATTTTTCAAACTTGCTTCTTGTTGGGATCTAATATGCATCTTCGTTACTGGTCGTTCTCCCCAGAATGGAGTTACAACAATTGCAGTAATTTTTACCGCAACGTTAACTCCAGTAATTGCATTATCATTTGAAAGACAAACATGAAGCTGCCCTTCTGATGGATTTGTCATTTTTGAAAAATCATTAATTACTTTGCCTCTTTTTAAGCAATTGAATGCTTGCCCAGCTAAAAAGAGATTAACATTAGCGCCAGTCACTATATAAAAGTCTATGTCTTCTCCAGCCTGAAGTACAGGCAAATAGGATGTACAATTAAGTGCCAATGCTGCTAATGGTCCGTATCCAGGTAATCTTGCAATAATAGGTGATGCATTGTTTGAAAGTTCACTCATTGCCTGAGCATAGGCTTGTTGACCTGCTTGATCAACTCCAATATAATAACTCCAAGACACTGTGTTTTTTGGTAAAATAAAATTGAATGTTGTTTTGTTCCCATAATTATTTCCTACCGAATGAACCTTTGCTGTTTGATCAGTAATGTTAGAAATAGTTGTATCTGTTTTAATCAAATATTCTTCCTGCGTTGTTGAATATGTGGTATCATAAATGGTTTTCCAATATACGGAAGAATTAAAATTCTTTGTTGTTTCAGAAGCGGGAATGCGTTGAATTTTTATTTTACATATTCGCCCGGTCAAGGCAGTATTTAAAAATCTAAATCTATAGATACCAGTCTTTGTAATATTCAGTGTTTTATTTTCAATTTTTTTTGATTTATAATCCATGAATTTTGATGACGAAGGAAGTTCTGTTATTTCAATTTCTTTTAACTCTTTTCCGTTTACTTCTTGAAAGTTAAAAATTAATTGATCACCTTCTGCAAAGCCATAGTAAAACAGTTCTTCTCCACCATGTGCACCAATTTTCAAGGTTGTTTCTGTAACATCTATAATGGTTTGAGCTGAAAGACTTGTTGAAATAAGGCTAACAATAAATATAAGTTTATTCATTTAAATTTTTATTAAAATATTTGTGATACTATTTTCTGTAAGTAGGCTTATATATTGAGTTTAACAGTTTTGTCGGTTTAGAACTTGATACGAAGTACAAGGCTTCATTTAAGCACTAAACTGCCAATTTTGGGTAAGTGCTTTTGTGCGTTGGGCTTTCTTTATTCTTATTGTAATTGGTATTTTTCAAATGCTTGTTTATATGTGGCTTCAACACTGTCATGAAACCTTGTTTTGTTGGTTAAAAAGTCTGTAAACTTGCCATAGATGTTTTTATAAATGATATTATGGGCGGGATTTTGAAGTAATTCATCTTTATATTCGTCTAATTCAAATGCGCCTGAAGAAGCAAATTTCAGCAACTCCAATAGATGTTCTTTGTTTATTTGGTCAAGGTCTGTCCAAACATCTTGGCTAGTATCTAATCGATAATAACCTTTGTTGCTTTCAATCTTTAAGTATTTCATAAGTTTGAGTTTTTCGTTCTGTGTAGGCATCTTCTCCTGCTTCCAAACAGTTCAGAATTGCTTCGTAGTTTTTGATTTTTGTCCCGTCAGAACAACTTAGCTCTTTGTCTGATGGGTAACCGTTAAATATGCGGTAGACAAACTTGCCATTTTCAAGGTTTTTATTTGTAACAGCAATAAAGTTTGGCTTTATAGATGCGCCAACAGTACTGTTGTGGGTTACTACAACTACGGGCATCAGTTGTGCCATATCCTTTATTAAGGAATTTATTTCCTTTCTTAGAAATAGGTTGTCAAAAGATGATTCTGGCTCATCGATAAGAAGAATGTCATATTTGGTAGCATCTTTTATTTCGTGTATCAAGTTGAATTCTGAACGTTCCCCACCTGATACCTTGAACCCATCTTTATTTAATGTAACTGATTCTATTTTTACAAAAAACTTATATAAGTTTGCATCTTCTACGCCTGTTTCCCTAAGTTTATGTATATATAAATAAGGGTCATTATACTTGCTAAATGCAGTGCTATATGTTTTTTTATCACGACCGATATTTTTTAAATCAGAAGCACTTTCAATTGAATTTAAAGTAGTTATGATTGAAAATTTCCCCAATTCTTCCTTATTAATATTTCTTGATTTTTTCAATTCAGATACTACCTCATTAAATTTTACAACTTTCATATCATCAGTGGCGATTTTGTGAAAATCCACATTCTCAATAAAAGTGCTGGTAGTTTTTATTCTCAATTCTCGTTGAACATCATTAATAATAGTATTCAACCATTTCTTTTGTTCGCTTTCAATCTTCGAAACTATTGCTTTTTGTATTAGCTCTTTTAATAATCCTTTTAGATTTTCGGTTGAAACATACTTTGTTATAATATCTTGATATTCGTTGTTTTCAATAAGGGTTGTAACTGATTCGACTAATTTATCAAGATTTTTGAAGTCATTCAGCGAGAATAATTCTTCACTAAATAGCATACATTTAGAATACAAATCCTTCTTCTCGCTTTCAGATGCGAATTTCTTAAGCGATTCTAAATAGCTTTCTAAACTAAGAAAATTTTGCTTTAGATCAATTTGAACAACATCTTCAACAACCGATTTAAATTCAGTTAAATAATTGTTGTTAATAATGCTGAGTCTATAGTCGTTTGTTCGATTAAAAGTTTCTTCATCATTTTGAAGCAGTGAGAATTGTTTTATGTATTTTGCACTTCCCGAAGATGCAGCTATTTTATCAAGTGTAACTGTTTTACCTGATGAGCGACCACCCAAAATAATATTCAAGCCTGTAGATAATTCTAAGCCGTCATCGGTAGCTTGAAAAAAATCATTACCACTTTCTCTTGTTAATGAAATTTTTGATTTATCAGTCAAGCAAGATTTAATCCCAGCTAAAGAGATTTCTTTGAGGTCTACAAAAGTTTGTCTTGTTGGGAAGTCCTTTAAATTGCTACTGAAGCGCATATCACTAAACAGAACAGGAGTTAGACCGTTCTGTTCTTTCATCATTCGTTTAAATTTAGGTATGCTTGCAACTTCACCGGATGTAATGTGAGGTTGTAATTCAGCTATTGTTGGTTTATTAATTTCTGGGCTTTTGTCATAATGTGGGATTAGAATGTACTTGTTAAGGTCAGGAAAAATATTTTTGAATTGAGCAATTGTAAGAGTGTCAGTATTATTTATTATTAATGCTGAAACAAGTTTACATTTCTCTTCAAAATTTGAGATTTCAAAATCATCAGTATCTGTAATAACCAAGAGATGTCCACCTTCTAAGTTGATTTCAATCCCTGGAAATACTGGTATTTTCAAAGTATTTTTGATTTGTAAATATTGGCTTAGATCAAAAACATTATGATTCGTTATCGCCAAGGCGTCTATTTTCAGTTTGTCAACGTATTCTTTAACTTTCGAAAGGTCAAATTCAAAAGAATAGTCACTTATTGTTGATACTGTATGTGTATGAAGGTCGATTTTTTTCATTCAATGTCTTTCTATTACGATTCTCTTTCAGCTTGCACCCAACCGTTTGAGGCTACGGGCTGCGGTAACTCTGGCTTAGTACATCTCAAGCCATTGATTGTCAACTTTGTTATAAGATACCTCATTTGGACGTAACCTACTAATGTTTTGTTTGATTATTTATACTTGTCGAACAACCACAGATGTTTTTCCATCATATTCTCCAACTGCAAAAATAATTCTAAAATTGGTAATCTGTTTGCAAAATAGTTGAACATTATTCGATTTAAGACTACCATCTTTAACTAAAAATTGATATCCATCACAATTAAATTCTCCTTGATTAATTTGTACTCCATTTGGAATTTTAAATTCAATGTCAAAGATTATTTTTTTAGTAGCCTCTCTCAATATTAACTTAGTGCCAACAAATTCAACATCATATAGTCCTGTGTTATAAATCATTTCATTTTCTTCTATTTTTAATAACAATGATTGTTTTTTATCAAAAACAACTAGATTAAAAAATAATTGACCATTAATAATTTCAAAGCTGATCAGTTTTTTGTTATTAACTAAAAAGGGAATAATATAATCTTTTGAAGGGTTTAAGTCGTTAATTGATAATTCACACTCACCCATTTTAAATTCAAAATTTGAACCTTCGAAATTAAAATTATAAGGGCTTGATTCTTTATTTTCAATGTTATAAGGTGTTTCATTTGCTTTCTGTACTTGTTCTAATGTACGTAATTTATTTGTTTTTTCTCGATGATGCATATCACATAAGAGAGTGATATTATCTGCTTTATGTTCCTTTACAACTGAATATTCAATCATATGATCATATTCGTAAAGTGGAATGCCACATATAATACAACCAAACCCACATCTTTGACGAACTTCTCTTTTTATTGGTTTAGGTATTTTTCTTGACTCTTTGACTTCCATTTTTATATTTTTTTCCAGCAGTGTAATGTTATTAAAGGCTAAAATTTCAAAATTTTCGATGTCCCCAGACCCAAGGAGTGATTTTTAAGCGGTTTCTGCCAATGTATCAATACACGCAATTGCATCTATTCCCATCATACACGAATCTCCTAACTACTTGAATATCAAAATAAAAATGATCGTTATCGGCTTTACTGATTTTGAACTGTGCAAGCTGCTTTGTGGTTTCACGCTACGGGTTTATTTATTTCTTAAAAGTAAGCATTTATTCTAGATACCTAAATTATTCTACTAACTTATTCAGTGCTCAAAACTATAGGTATTCTTCCGTTAAATCAATAGGTATTTATACGTGTTTTTTAGATGCGTGCGGCTCGCTTCGAAAAGCTCAGCGGCCTGTAATAGTAGCGAGTATGATCAGTAGGCAAAAAAAAATCCTTACCTGCTTGCGCAACTAAGGATTTTGAATAATTAAAAAGAAAACTGTTTTAGTCTTCGATTGTGCTGTAACTGGTGCCCTTTTTTGCAATGTGTTAAAGTCATTACTAATTTATTGAATAGGTATGGCCAGTATTATTCTTTATTTTGGTTAGTTTTCCATTGATTACGCAAAAGAATCCATCATAATTCGATCCATCAATTAGTTTTGTCCAATTCACATAATTACCTGCTAAATTGAATGTTATTGCGTAGACATTTTTCGAAGAAATACTTCGAATGATCATTATCTTTTCTGTAGAATCATCAAGAATTCCTAGCGTCATAAATGAAATCTCTTTCTTATTAAAAAGATTGTTTTTATCAAATTTCGCTAATTCTTTGAAACTCTTATCGGGAATTTGAAACTTTACATTAGCATCTAGGTCAACAACATGTGGATATGCCAAGAGAATATAATAGTTGCCAAGTGTGGCGCTTTGTTGAAACATGCCGATTGAAAAATTGTTGTATATCTTTTTGGTATCAAACCAAGTCGGTTTCAAATAAGTAGAAAATTTTTCGAAATTCAATGTTTTATCATCTAATTGAAATTCTGCGTAAGCGTAATTTCCTGAGGCGAAATGCTTAGGCATTTTTGGGTAGTATTTGATATTTGTAATATATTTTTTATCCTTCACTAAAACCTGAGTGTAAAAATCACTGGCATAATCTTGTGGAATTTTATCAAATTTATAATAATTAACTAAATTGAAGTTGGTGTCGAATTTTATCAAGAAAAACATATTACGTGTTGTAGTAATTTCACCAGTTACTCCCTTCAATTCTTTTGAAACTTTAGTGCCTGTTGCTTGTATATCCTTTAAATCGGTTGCTGTAAGAAGATGTGTGTAGTTAACGGATATCGTAAAATGAAATCCATCTTGCGATGGGCAATAATTTAAAAAATCAATAAAGCGATTCCCTTGTATATTACTGTTAAATAATTCATTTTTAGTGAGCGTAGAATCTGAAAAATTTAGATTTAATTCGTTAAAAAATAAATTTTTATCAATTCTCTTATTCAAATTAATTGAATCCGTTACTCCATCATTTTTAATAAACCGCAACTCACAGATTTGAGAGTTAAAGGCATAGAATATATTATTTAGAATAAAGAGTTGGTGGTAAAATCGGGTATCTCTTTTTGGTATTTGAAAAGTATTAATAATGGATATTGCTCTAGTGCTATTTTGAGAAAGCAATTGTTTCAAGGTACTTGAATCGAAAAAATTATTTTTAATCGAAATTATTTCTTTTTTTTTGAAGAAATTGTATATCGTTGGATTTCCTAACATTTGAATTCCTTTGGTGTCTAATTCACCATATTTTGAAGTTATTTCAAAACGGGCTTTATCATCATTAGATTCAAATAAAAAATATACCGTGTCTATTGTGGTAGTTGAAAAATTTATTAATAATTTCATTTTTGCATAGTTACAAGAGATGCAATCTTCCGGGCTAACAACATAAATAATTGCATTTTGCGCAACGTTATTAATACGCAATTCTTGCAAAATATTACTAGGTATTTTTTTTGAGTAACCAATTGTAGTCACCGATAGAAAAATAATTATAGCTACTAATTTCATGAATTTTTCTTTTAAAAGTGGTGAGATTTTCACCTCACCACAAATTAACTAAATTATTTGCGAACCCACATACAAGGCCAATTACTTGTATTGTGACAAATCTTAATACTCATTCCGCCTTCACCATAAGGTCCGGTTGGGATTCTCTCAGCTGGACCAGTGTATAACTTACCTCCAATACCAGCAAGCTCTGAACCATCTACAATTACGTCAGTATATACAAACCCAATTTTTCCTTCACAGGAAATTAAATTGGTTTTATAGGTAACTCTTGTTTCCATATCTGTAACAATATCTTGAGCACTCAGGCAAAATGGAAGTAAGAAAAAACTTCCTAAAATTATTTTTTTCATTTTACTACTGTTAAATTTCGCCCTACTTCTTTTTGTGGAGTGTTCAGGTCAAGTTTTCTCCCTGTATTTACAATTTACTTTCTTATCAATCTGCGGTTCTTTTCGTTTTTTGTAACCATAAGTTGATTTTCCTTAACCGAGAGTGTTTTCCGTCAATTGCTCATAACATGTCGCTAAGAGTTTCTTAAAAGTAAGCATTAACTCTAGACAGCTAAATATCCTACTAGCTATTTAAGTGCTCAAAATTACAGGCATTCTTCCGTTAACGCAATAGGTATTTATACGTGTTTTTTTAGATGCGTGCGGCTCGCTTCGACAAGCTCAGCGGCCTGTAATAGCAGCGAGTGTGATCAGTAGGTAAAAAAAATCCTTACCTGCTTGCGCAACTAAGGATTTTGAATAATTAAAAAGAAAACTGTTTTAGTCTTCGATTGTGCTGTAACTTTCTACACTAGGGCAACTACATACCAAGTTTCTGTCTCCAAAAGCATTGTCTACTCTGCGTACAGGTACCCAATATTTATTGTTGATCAAATACGGTAATGGATAAGCTGCTTCTTGTGCAGAATATGGATAATTCCATTCTTTGTTGATGATGCAATTGGCAGTGTGCGGTGCATTTTTTAAGAGGTTGGATGTTTTGTCTGCCAAACCATTTTCGATGTCTCTAATTTCTTGACGAATCTTAATCATTGCATCACAGAAACGATCTATTTCTTCCAAATCTTCACTTTCAGTAGGTTCAATCATAAGCGTTGAAGCTACAGGGAATGAAACGGTTGGTGCGTGGAATCCGAAATCAATTAAACGTTTTGCAATGTCACCAACTTCAACGTCTGATGTGCGCTTGAAATCTCTACAATCTAAGATCATTTCGTGGGCAACTGTTCCGTTTTTACCCGTATAAAGAGTGTCGTAATGGCCAGCTAATCTCGCTTTGATGTAATTTGCATTCAAAATTGCAATTTCAGTAGAATGACGTAAACCTTCAGCGCCCAACATTTTAATGTACGCGTAAGATATCAATAAAATTGAAGCACTTCCAAAAGGAGCTGCACTTACCATGTGAATGGCTGCTTCATTGTTTTGCGCTAAAACAGATCCTGGTAAGAATTTCACTAAATGTGCCGCAACACCAATTGGTCCAACACCTGGTCCACCACCACCATGAGGAATAGCGAATGTTTTGTGTAAATTTAAGTGACAAACGTCTGCACCAATGTTTCCAGGGTTAGTTAACCCAACTTGTGCGTTCATGTTTGCACCATCCATATATACTTGTCCTCCATTTGCATGGATAAGGTCTGTAATATCGTTAATGCTTTCTTCGAAAACTCCGTGCGTAGATGGGTAAGTTACCATCAATCCGCCTAAGTTTGCGCTGTGTTCTAGTGTTTTGTTTTTTAGGTCGACCATGTCGATGTTTCCATTTTCGTCACAGGCAGTAACTACCACTACAAATCCAGCCATAACAGCAGATGCAGGGTTAGTTCCGTGGGCAGAAGAAGGAATCAACATCACATTACGGTTCATGTCTCCACGACTTTCATGGTATGCTTTCATCACCATTAATCCTGCATATTCGCCTTGTGCGCCAGAATTTGGTTGAAACGACATGCCAGCAAAACCAGTTGCTTCACATAAATCTTTCGACAATTGATCAATCATGGTATGGTAACCTTTTGCTTGATCAGCAGGACAAAATGGGTGCATGTTTGCGAATGCGGGCCAAGACAATGGCGCAAGTTCAGATGCAGCGTTTAGTTTCATCGTACAAGAACCTAAGGCAATCATACTGTGCACTAAAGAAATGTCTTTGTTTTCTAAACGTTTCATATAACGCATCATTCTTGATTCAGAATGATAACTATTGAAAACAGGATGTGTAAATACAGCGTCTGTTCTTAATTCTGCTTTGGCAAGTGAAATTTCTCCAGCAGCTGGAGCCAATGCATGTGTAGTTCCAATTGCTTCAGCAAATGCATCAATTACTAAGTTTAAATCTCCCTCAGTAATGGATTCACCAAAACTCAAACAAACCGAAGTTTCGTTTACATAGTAGAAATTCAGGTTTCTTTTTTCCGCAATAACGCGTAATTTATCTGAAGTAGTTTTACTGGTAAGGTTCACGCGAATTGTATCAAAAAATTGATCGTTTTCGATTGAATAACCCAACGTTTGAACCGTGTTTGCAATACGACTTGCAGCCGTGTGCACGTTCATTGCAATTTCACGCATCCCAACAGGACCATGGTAAACCGCATACATCGAAGCCATAACGGATAACAATGCTTGTGCTGTACAAATATTAGAAGTTGCCTTGTCTCGTTTGATGTGTTGCTCACGTGTTTGAAGCGCCATACGTAAGGCTAAATCACCATCTTCATCTTTTGAAACACCGATAATTCTTCCTGGAATATTTCTTTTGTACTCGTCTTTTGTTCCGAAGAAAGCCGCGTGTGGTCCGCCATAACCCATCGGTACACCAAAACGTTGTGAAGAACCTAACACTACATCGGCACCTAAACTTCCTGGAGAAGTTAAGATCACAAGCGATAAAATATCACTTGCAACAGCAACACGAATGCCAACTGCTTTTGCTGTAGCAATAAACCCAGCTAAATCGCCAACTTTACCGAAAGTATCGGGGTTTTGAATTAAGGCTCCAAAATATGTAGCATCTGGCTTGAAGTTTTCAGGTAAATCAATTACCAGTGTAATACCTAAATTTTTTGCTCTTCCCAATGCAACATCAATGGTTTGCGGGAAACAAGTGCTCGACATGAAGAATTTATTTTTTCCTTCTTGCACTTCTGCGCGAGATCTCGAATTGTAAAACATAATCATCGCCTCAGAAGCAGCTGTCGCTTCATCTAAAAGAGATGCATTTGCCAATTCCATTCCTGTCAATTCCAAAATCATGGTTTGAAAATTCAACAATGCTTCTAGTCTACCTTGAGAAATTTCTGCTTGATAAGGAGTATATGCAGTATACCATCCTGGATTTTCAAGCACATTTCGTTGAATAACTGAAGGAAGGATAGTTTCGTTGTACCCAAGACCAATAAAATTTTTGAATAATTTATTTTTTGATCCAACTTCAGCAATGTGTGTTAAATACTCAGCTTCCGTTAATGCGTCAGCAATATTTAATTCGCCTTTTAATCGGATATGTTGTGGAATAGTTTTGTCAATTAATTCTGCAACTGAAGCAACGCCAATTGCTTTTAACATTGTTGCTTTTTCATCAGCTCCTGGGCCAATGTGTCTTCTCGAAAATGCTGTCATGAAACTAAATATTCTATGGTTTAACTCCTTAAAGTGCAAATGTAATGAATAAGCACGATTTATTGAATCTAAATAATGAATTCTAAGCGGTGTTAAGTCGATCTTTTATGCATATTTGCAGTGAAAAATTGTTTTTTAACTGTTTTCGTGTTTTATGAAAAAAATTCAAGATTTTGGTTCACTTATTTTTCCAACTTTTTGGACGGCTTTAATGTGTGGTTGTTTTGTTTATTATTCAATTGATTTTAAACAAGTTAAACAGTTAGAGTTTGCGCTTAGTTTAGGCTTGTTTTGCTTTTCTGGGTATAATATGCAACGTATTTGGAAACTCAAACTTCGGGTCAAACAGCACGGGAAATCAGCATACTTATTGAAAAAATTCGCTAAGCCTTACTTAATAATTACCCTTATTTCTTTCGGGAGCGGAATGTATTGGTTTGCTCCGTTTATTAATCATTTACGCAACGATTATTTATTGTTAGCGCTCTTTCCAATACTATACATTGGATATATTTATAAAAGTTCAGTTGTAAAACCGTTACGAGAATACTTGATTCTTAAAAATGCAGTGGTTGCAGGCGTTTGGTTGGGATTTATTTATGTTTTACCACACGTAGTGTATTCCGCTGAAATTATTTTTTATGATAGTATAAAGTATTTCTGTTTTCTATTTTTTTTAGCAACCAGCGCGGATGCATACGATACAAAAATTGATAGATTCGTTTTAAGAAGTATTCCGATGATCATAAAGAATAGAGGGTTTGTAGCACTACAATTGTTGTTGATTGCGCCCATGATTTGTTCATTTGCCTTGTGTTGGGAATCACTTGTAGTTGCGTTAGGATTAGTGTTGGCAATAGTTCACAGCTATTTTTTCAGGAATAAGTTTTTTCAAGGAAAAATTATCTTTGACGCGTTGTTAGGGTTACTTTGTATGTTGAAC
>JAYSRU010000009.1:0-6773 GCA_043720875.1 Crocinitomicaceae bacterium | reverse complement strand
ATAGTTATACAAATTTATCTTTTTTTTAATCAATACAACTATGAGATAACTACTTTTTCCTAACATTTCCTACCGTTTCCTACCAATAACTACCGAGGTTGTATACAGCGTGTACACAACAGTATACATTCGCAGTAAACAAATGTAAATGTCGACTGTAAACGCTCCTGCTAAAAGAAAATATGTGACCCCGATAGTAATCGGAGGTAGCGTTGTAACCGTTGCAGGTATTGTTTACTGGGGAATGAAAAAAAGGAGTTTTGGCGACAAGGTAGTTATTACCCAAAAAGTAGAAACGAAAATTTTAGAGAAGAAAAATTTCCTTTTGGTGAATGTGCCATGGAAATTTCAACTCATTGTGACACCTACCATTAAGAATCCAAGCAATGCGAAAGCTACACTTACACAACCGTATGTAGAAATGAGGTTGTTGGAAAACGATGAAGCTGCATTTTCTAGCTCTCAAGTAAGTAGTAAAACAGTAACCATTGAGCCATTGTCAGAGGCAACATTTGACCCAATAGTATTGAACATAAGTACTCAAGATTTATTGAATCGTGCAGGTGCTATTTTGAAAAATGCTATCAAAACTAAAACACTTGGCTTGTATACTAGAACACTTACCTACTTGGTAACAGCAGTTACAAAAATACCAGTGCCAAAAGACGATAAAACCGAACTTAAATTCTAATGAAATCATCAAGCAAAAGAATTGTAAAGTCGGGAAAAGAATACGATAGGTTTTTCCCTGTAGCCAACGGGAAAACTACTAATGTAAAAGAGGAAGCAACGGTAGAGGATACTATCAAAGAACTCCGAACTATTGTAAACACTACACTAGGGCAAACAAGAGCAATAGCGAAAGAATTACAAGGTCATAATATTTATGAGACCTGTCAGAATATTTGGAACTGGGTATACAATCATATTCAATACAAAGAAGACGAAAAATTTATAGAGGAATTGAGAGAGCCAGCGAGGCTTTGGAAAGATAGACAAGGAGATTGCGACTGCTATACAGTAATGATTTCATCCATTCTAACAAACCTAAATATTCCGCATTTACTGAGAATAACAAAGTACAGTAAACCGTTTCCTCAGATTCCACATTGGCAACACGTATATCCTATAGTGCCAAAAGATAGGAACCTAAAAAAGGAATACGACTACGATAAAAATAGAAAAGACTACATCGTCATTGATTGCGTTACAGACAAATTTGATTACGAAGTACCATACAAAGAAAAAAAAGATTACGATATGCAACTAGCAAGACTTTCAGGATTAGACGGTATAAATGAAAACAACGATACCGTTACAGAACCTAAGATTGTAAGACATCAGGAATTGGCTGATGGCGTTGTGGTCGGTATTGACGATAACAATAAACCTTGGATGCTTTATGCCCCAACGGGTGACTTTAAAAATCAACGTTGGACACCCTATGTACCGGGTAGTATAGACGGTCTTGGGAAAAAGTCTAAAGTGGAGAAAAAAGCTTTTAAAGCCGAAAGGAAAGCCTATAAAGTTGAAAAAAAACAGGTCAAAAAAGCCACTCAAGGGAAATCTAAAGAGGAGAAAAAGGCTGCTAAAAACGAACTGAAAGTAAAGAAACCATTGACTAATGCTGGTAAAGCAATTCGTAAAGTTTCTAAGATTGTCAATAAAGCAAATCCTATTACGGTATTGATTAGAAATGGTCTTTTGGCTGCCATGAAAATCAATATGAAAGGACTTGGCAATAAATACCGCTATGCTTATCTGACAGACGAACAAGCCTTGGCAAGAGGAATGAACTTGAAAGAATTGCAAGTATTACGCAATGAAGTTACGCTTCGTGAACGCCTATTTGAACAAATGGGTGGTGAAAAGAAAAGTTTCAAAAATGCTATTCTAAAGGGAAAAGGGAATAAAAAAGAACCTGTACTAGCTGGTTTCACACTACTAGGTCTTTATTCTGTTGAAAATATTTACGAAACCGTAGCAGGCTACGAAGATCAATTTAACGGTCTAGGAGAGCCAGCCATCGCAGCTACAGGAACAGCACTAGCCACCGCAGTAGCTACTGTTACCGCTTGGGCTGCTAGTATGAAGGATAAAACCAAAGGTCTTTTCCCTGATAAGGCAAAACAAAAAGAATTTGACGACGAAGGTAATACTACCGAGGATGCTCAAAATCTAAATACAGAGGCAACAACTTTTGCTCCTAATTCTGCACCTGTAACAAGTGCACAAATTCAAGCGATAACACAAGGTGTAGAAAGTGGCAAAATAGACCCTAATCAACTTGCCCAGCAAGCAACAGGTGAAGCGGTAAATACTACTGAAAAAGGCTCCTCATGGGTTATGCCAGTAGCAATAACGGCAGGTGTACTAGCTGCTTTAGGAATAGGGTATGCGTTGATTAAAAACGCACAAAAACCAAAACAAGTAGTGCAAAATAACCCTGCAATGAGTGGTGTAAAAAGGAAAGTATCAAAAAAGAAACTTGCTTCTAAAAAGCAAAAAATAGCAATAGTAAATCTTTAACATAAATAATAACTCAAACAATTAAAACAAACAACTTATGGCAACTGTAGCTGAAAATAAAAAAGAAACAAAATGGCTTTCATATCTTAAAAATGCTGGTATAGTAGTTTTAGGAGTAATCGTCGGAAAGATTGCAGGAAGTGCAGTGGGAAGACCTTCTGGTGCTTTGGGTATCGGTACTACTGGTCTTGGATTTGTGCTTTTAGATAAAATGGACGACAAAAAATGGTTAGGATATTTCACCATTGGTGCAGGTGCAGGAATGATAGCTTCTCCAGTAGTAGAAGTAGCTCCTTCAAGTGTAAAAGGATTGTCAGGATTAGCAGCTGTTGGCGAAGATGCTAAAGAAGGTTCTAAAGATGCGATTTCAAATCTTGCAAGAAAATTTTACTTGGACAAAACGCCTTTGGCAAAGTATATACCCGGAGTAAGTGGCTTGGGTGATACGGATCAATTGACCGATGAAGATGCACAACGTGTAATCGACGAAATGATAAAAGACCAAGAAGCGGCCAAAGAAAACCAAGCCACAAACGGATTTGGTGAAGTAGAAGGCATGGACGGCTCTTTGAATAACGATTACGGTGTAAACGGTACATCTCTTACTGACGACTATATGAATGGTACTGACGACGAAGAAATGGATGGAGTGGACGAAGACGACGAGATGGACGGAGTAGACGACGAAGAGATGGGTGATTTCGGAAAGCCTAGTCGCATCCTTTCTTTTTACAATAAAGCAGTACAACGATTTGGCAAAAACCATCCTAAAGTGAAAGCTTATGCCAACAGACATCCAATGTTATTAAAAGCTTCAGCGATGGGCGAATTAGAAGAAATTCTAAGCGGTTCTATTGGTGAGGAGTACGTATTTTAATCTGTAACAAACAACGAGTATCAATTAAATAAAAATAAAGTTAAACAATCAAATCAATTTACAATTATGAAACTATTAGCTAATTCTACCAAAATTTTCATTGAGACACTGGAGAGACAAGCCGTAAAAAGGACAAAAGTAAAAGACCCTGCGACAGGTAAAATCATCACTAAGACTACTATTCTTGACGAAGAGCTGTACAACATTTACACGCTGTACAAACAAAATAAAATCAAATTCCAAGATCACGTGATTGAAATTTCTGCTGTTACAGCTGCATTGACATCTGTTGACTTTTTGAAAACGTCTGACAACGTAACAATCGGAGTTAGAAATCTTGCACAGGCAAAACTTCCTGAAAACGAGTATTTCTGCCCTGTTGCAATTACAATGGTTGGAACCGATGCTTTGGCATCTAATGACGAAGCAGGTATTCAGTCTGCCGAATTTGCACCAATCGACACCTTGAACTCTATCACAGGTGCGTGGTTAGATTTCAAAATCAACACTACTGAATACTTATTCAGAGAGTTGCCAACAGGTCGTTTCATTGGTTTGAATGCAAGTGGTGGTCAAGATGCTCCAAAAGGCACTATCTTCTTGGATAATACTAGCATCATGAAACCTCAACACAGAAATGAGTTGAGCATGAAGTCAGGCGTGGCTATGCCAGCAACTTCTGCTGTGAAATTTTTAATTCACGGAACGAGAACTACACCAGTAGGAAAATAATAATTCAACATATCCCTTGCTTGAAAGCCAAGCAAGGGATTGTTTTTACAAAAATCTTTAAAACCTTACCCCATGGGAAAGATCATATTTCAAAATTTCAAAATAAATATACCCACCGATGATACGGAATTTAGTCCCACAGGATTAAAGTTCGACCAGCGTTCGGGTAATATCCTAGCTTTTGGAATTTTTTCCAAACGCATAGACCAAGTAGACCTTCGAGGTACTTTCAAAATGGAGATTGATGGAAAAGAAATTTTTCCAGACGATACCGATACAAAAATGTTTTCTACTAACGCCTCTGTGCCAGTAGAAAAAAAGATGTATAAATTTTCAGAACCAATAGAGGCAGGTAACCTTGAATTGAGGTTGAAATACAAAAGTACGAACAATGCGCTAACGCCATTTGTAGCGCACGATGTCACCTATACATTCATGATTGAAACCAAGGATAAAATATAGGTGATGGAAAAAAGAACCTCTATAAAAAAAGAACGCATTGGCGTAAGAGGTGAAAACAAAGTTTTCACCATTGATGTTCCTGGCAATGCCAAACGCATCATTGGGATTCAATTTTCCACAAAACTAACAGGTGATAATATGCCTGTCAATAGGCATTACTTTGGCAAATCGGTAACTCCTTTTGTCTATAGCAATTCCTTTGTTCAAGGGCTATCCAACGAACAAATGGAGAGTACAGTAAAGGTCTTTAGTATTAATGCACTAGTAGGACAAAAAATATACTATGCACGCCCTTCAAGGTTGGATGGACTTCCCTCGTTTGAGGTAAATGCTGTTTCCACAGGCTTTACTTTAATAGGTACACCTGTAAGTGTTACGGATGCTGAAACAGGCTATACAGAAGACTACAATCTCTTTGAGAGCAACGATAGTGGATTTGGACAAGTAAAACTTTACGTATTCTAAAATGAACGTAGGCAAACTAACCATAACGTCCAGTGGAGAAGAAGATATAGTATTTATTCTTCATGTGGATAACAACGATGCCAATCTAGTAAATCAGATTGTGAATCTAAACACGCTTCAAAATATTGATAACATCAATGGTTTTGATGCTTTAGGAAATGATATGTCCTTAACCGATTTTATACAAAGTCTGGAAGAGTTAGGCGTATTCATCGATGCAAAAAAGACGGCCCAATTAGTTTTCAATTTTGTTGATTCAGGAATTTCTTTGAAAACATACGATTTAAAAGTTTCGCTTATTTATGAGCAAGACATTAAGCCGACTTACGAAGAAGCAGTAGAGAAAGCAGAATTGCAGAAAAAGGCAGCAGAAATAATAGCAAAATAACGTTTGGTATGAATCAATCAATAGAAGAAATATACAGACTTGCGGATCAAAAGATGAAACAATTGGGTTTTGCTAAATACGAAGTAAAACACAGAAGTTTAACTATTGCAGCCGACACTTTGCTTGAAAAAAACGCCTTTGCCGAATATTGGTTTTTGAAAGAAAATGTATTTGGGGTAACAGTTCGTTCGGATTACGGTCTTTCAGGAGACGAAATACCTGCTACCAACGAAGTAATTATTGAACATACCGGACTGGTTGAAATTCGCAACAATACAAACAAAACGCTACGAGTAGATTTTGTACAAGTGTTACCCATAAACAGAGATTAAAATGAGTAAACCAGCCTCCATAAGACTTACCTCCGACCAAGAGGACGAAATGAAATTGATGGGTTTTGAAAACGCATCAAAATACATACGTTGGAAAATGGGAATGATGACGGACGAAGAAGTTGAAGTGCGCGAGGAACAGAAAAAACGTTTGGTGGAGATAAATTCGACCATGAACGGAGTCGATCAACAAACTCAAATTCCTTTCAATAATCTTGTACCACAAGTGACCCGTAATGTGGACGATGCTATTCGGTTGGCTAAACTGGAAGCTGAGTTGGATAGATACAAATCCGAGTACAATTCTATAAAATCTAAAGAAACAGATTCACTAGGACAAGTAGACCTGATAGTACACGACCGTGTAAATCAGCGAATGAAAGAAATGGAGTTTCAACAGTTGGTACTTGATAAAGGAAAACTTGAACTTCAATTAAAGGAAAAAGACCTTGAAATTTCTACTGTAAAATCAAAGCTTGACGATGCTTCAAAAAGCCTCAAGATGCTTGATATAGCCGAGCGACTTTTACCGCATACCAATACTGTTTTGGCAGGACTAGGAAAAGCCATCAATAACGCTAGTAGCGGTGGTGGATTAGGTGGTTTCTTAGCCGGGTTTGGAGAGATAATGCAACCTCAGAATGCAAAGCTTTCAGAGGAAGAAGAAAGTAGTTTAGAACTAGGAAAAAATATGCAAGCTATGTTTACCCAAGACGAACTACAGCAAGTATTATTCACAGTAGCAGTTCTTGGCCAGAACAAAGAATTGATTGGAAGAATGCCTTTGCTTTTGGATAAATTAACCAAGAGCCAGCCAGCACCTCAACCTAATAATGGCAACAACAATACTACTTCCGAAAGGAGTACTAAGACGATTACAAATGAGGAAGTCGAACTGGAGGAAGAAGGGGAAGAAGAAAGTGACGACAACGAATTAGGAGAAATAGAAAAATCAGGATACCCAAACGACGATAATGATGAGTAAAAT
>JAYSRU010000008.1:0-2416 GCA_043720875.1 Crocinitomicaceae bacterium | reverse complement strand
CTTTGCCACCAAATTACGCTTGAGCGCCTCTTGCTCGTCACGCTGAGCGAGCCCACAATGGGCGCGGAGGACTTCGCCTTCTATTTAGAGCACGCCCCCGGTGCCATGATCCGCCTCGGCACTGGCTGCCCGTATCTGCTGCACACGCCCAAATACGACTTCGGCGACGCCCCCCTAGAAACTGGAATGCTCCTCATGGTGGAGACGGCCAGGTCGTTCTTGCGATAGTACTCTTGTTAGTTGTTATTTTTTAGTTTAGGTATAGACATACCTGTTACTACTTTTTTATAATTACTTGATGATTTAATGATCAATGAAATATTTTTATTGTTGTTATCTTCATTATAGGATATAGAAAGATCGTTGAAACGTGAATAATAAATAGGCACAGGAGATTTTGAAAGTCTGTCAAGCGAATAGAAAAATTCATAAGATTTTAGTATTCCATAACAGGATTTTGAGATGTTATCAAGCTGATTGAATTTTGGTTTTAATTTTGATAAATTGAGTAGTTGAGCTGAATTATTAAAGAGCTTATTTTTGCAAGTTGATAATTTTTCTTTTCTTTTTGAAAGAAGCGATTTCAATTCTGTTTGAGTGCCACGTTGAAGTGCGGAATCGATTCTGGCTAAATTTCCATAAAAATACTTAATTAATGGATATGGGATAATTTCAAAAATTGCAGTGTAAACTTCTGTAATTGACTTTATGACAGGAGGCTTGTTTCTTTTTAAGAGGTAATTACCTGATTTGTCTTGTGTAAAGGAAAGTCTGAAAAGATTGGCGAGTGCTCGTAATACAGAAGCTGGGTTTGAATACTCTAAACCAAAATAGCATATAATTTTATCTTTTAAACAGTCTTCTATGATTATCGAACATTTATATTTTTCGCATAACTTATACGATAAATCTGCTATCGTAGTACTGAAAATTTCTTGATTGTTATTTATATTTTCATTAAAATTGAAATCTTCTGAAATATTTATGAATGAATAAAATTTGCCTTTAGTTTCTAGACCGTAAGTAATTGTATTACTATATGTTTTTTGAAATAAATAAGAGTCTTCAGATACGAAAATTTCGCCTGAATTTAATTTTTCGTTTTTCATATCAATATAGAAATGACTGAGCATTCTATTTACATGATTGAGTTGTTTAGGGCTTAGGCTTGTTAAAGGGAAGCCATTCTTTGCTTTTGCTAAAAGTAGTTGATCAGATGAAAAGCTATTTATAATATTTTCGCCTAATGTTCTTTTCCAAGTTATAGGCGGATTGTTACTCCATTGATCTAAAATTCTTTTGATATCTTTTGTACTGGCTTTTATTTCTTCAAAACTTACGCTGGGGATATATTCAGGATTATTATATAATCTCTCCATAACTATGACGGTAGTGCTAAATCGTGATAAATGTAGGTCACAACTTTTAGTGAACTCATCAATACTATTATATTTGAAACTGGACGTGAATATCCCTCCTTCAATGAGGATTAAGCAATTTTTCGATTTTGCATATTTAATAAAGAAATCGTTGATCGCTTCTAGGTGAGTACGTGTGCTCATAATTATAACCTAAATCTTTCTGAGGGTATTTTAATCAACTGTACAGACGTTCTAAATTTTTTATCCATCTGATAAGAAGCCGTGTAAATGAGACACGGCCTCTTAACTATATTTTATTCAACTCCTGATATATACATACTGGATTTTGCCCAACTAGTATAAATACCAGTAGGATACCTGTAACCAGATGCATTTGAGTAAGTTATCCAACTGAATGTATATGTAGTTGGTTTTTCTCCTGTGAAAATTTCACCAAATCCTGAATCTACTCCTTGTTGATAGTTGAATGGACTGCCATTTCCCTCTACACTGTCACCTATAATGACAGAACCACTTCCACGTATAACATTACTTGATGCTCCAGCGCCTGAAGTGCTTTCTGTAGCCCCTGAAATTTCGGCATGATAATCAATGGTTATGGAGTCAGGCAGTGCAGTAGGATCAACCCAGTGAAATGTTTTACTTAGAAAATGGTGCTCGGAATGTCCACTACTTTGGATACCAGAAAAGGAGACATTGTTATCATGAGCTACACTCTCATGACCGATAGGATAAGAAAACCAACCTCCATCTTTGAATCCATCATTATAACTAGAATCTGTATTGTCAGCCCCATCAGGAT
This sequence comes from Crocinitomicaceae bacterium, assembly GCA_043720875.1. GTDB lineage: Bacteria > Bacteroidota > Bacteroidia > Flavobacteriales_D > Crocinitomicaceae > JAYSRU01. The sequence continues at coordinate 232 of JAYSRU010000008.1, read as the reverse complement.
CGACTATGACTGCATCTTCCTGCCAAATCGCAAAACTAGTCTTAGGCACAAAAAAACTCATGGTTGTTAGAGCTACAAGAGCAACTATAATTTTCATTTTTTAATAACTTTCTATACTTTGAATGTCATGGGTTTTCACCCTGAAGAGATGGGCACTATAGCCCGTCCGATACTACTGAATCAACTGTGTTTCGTGACCGGTGAGAACCCTATTGTTCTCCAACAGAATAAG
>JAYSRU010000007.1:0-53004 GCA_043720875.1 Crocinitomicaceae bacterium | reverse complement strand
TAGTTCCCCAGATCAAAAATATGACTAAACTGAACATTAGATTTTTGCGTGATCGATAAATTTCTAAGGGTAAGGAAATGCGCCAAACGTCCAAAAATTTACGAAAATTATCTGCTTTTTGTTTGTGAAGCGAAGTATACACTTTTTTGGCGAGGTCATTTAAGTAAACTCTTACCGATCGTTTCTCGAAATAAGTTTGCGCGTGACTCAAATCTTCGGTAAGTTCGATGTATTGTTTACTCAAAACTTTTGGGCTGCTAGCTTGAGCATCAGTGAGCTGCGAAAATTGAGCCCATTTCTCCTTATTTCTATTTATAAAATCAGCCTCTTTCATCTTTCGAAGCTAAAATTAAACTTAAATTTGGATAAGTAGGCTAACAAAGCTATTTTCCTCGAAATTGATTCTGAAATTAAATTACGATTACTTTTTTGACCGTATTTCCCAAACGTAGAAAATAAATCCCTTTCTCAAAATCGCTAAAATCCAATTCCAATTCGTTTTGAAAATTTCTGGTTATCAATAGTTTCCCATTTGCATCTAAAACGTAGAGTTCTCCGCTGAAATTTGGATAAGAAACCACCATTTCTCTGCTTGTTGGATTAGGGTAAATACTGAAGGACTCTGAGGCGAATTCATCCAATTCGGTTACCGTCAACGCACATTTAACCGCTGCCAAGGCATTTACTTTTCCAGCGCCCCAGCGCGTGCTTCCACCTACAGGAATAACGCTTGTTAAATTATCTGCTCTTGCTGATGTTTTCAAACAATTTTTAATATCCCATGCTGACAAGTTAGGATTCGCATCCAGTAACAATGCAACCGTGCCCGCTACAGCAGGAGAAGACATGGATGTTCCGGATAACTTTGCGAAAGGATATGAAATTGTATTAAATGTAACCGATGAAAATAGTGTATATGAGCTCGTAGTTAAATGATTAATACTAGAAATTACATTTTGCCCAGGAGCAGCTACATCTGGTTTTATGCGTTCATCCAACGTTGGTCCAAAACTTGAAAAAGAAGCAATACCACCACCAGAAGGAACGCCTGTTCCTGACAAAAAGCCTGCGTTATAGGCCGCAACGGTAATGACACTTTCTGTACTTGCTGGATCACCAACTCCATACAATTTATCTCCCGTTGTTGTGCCTGCCAAAGTTCCTAAGAATGCTTGGCCCCAATTTCCTACGTCGTTGGTCAGTTCGGTTACATTCCAAAAATGAACTGTGCCATCAAGCGCAGTAGCTTCAAGTAAAATTCTATAGTTTGTATGGGTATTCTTAATTCTCATACGCGCAAACGGTCGATTATTATTAGGATGCGCATAATCAGCACTTAAATTAAAGAAAACAGTATCTGCATTTACTAAAATAATACTATCAATGTATGCAGTTGTAGTTTGTATGTCATATAATGGACTTTGATTTATTTGAATACCTGAGCTATTCATAACCTTCAATCTAATCTTGAAATCATGTCCAACTTCTCCCCAAGCGGAAATACTTTGTCCATACATGGTTGGCGTGCCTGCATACGGATAAAACTGAACCTCAGATTTAAGCGTATCCGCAACGAATGTCTTTTTCATGTGAAAATTAACAGCTCCATTGTTTCCAGCTGAACTCACAAAGACCAATCCTTGGGTTGAGTAGGTATCAATGGCTTGGTTTAACAATGAATTTCCATCCAACGAACCAATGTGATACAAACCCCAACTCATATTAATTACTAATCTTTTACCCGCAGCGTTAGCTTTTTCTTTCATCCAAGCGAAAGCGTCTAAAACAGATCCATTGTCCACCAAAAAAGTGGTGAATAAAAAGTTGGCGCTAGGAGCTAAACCGCGGTATAGGGTACCTGCTCCTGATCCACCAGCAATACCTGCAACGTGCGAACCATGGTAATGAATACCATAAATATTGTTGGTATCCGATCCCGCTGCTAATAATTCTGGAACTGTGGTAAATTCAACGCCATAATTGAAGGTAGTGGGCACATTACCAACAGATTTGTATTGATCCCAAGCAGCATAAATTCTCGTTTGTGTCAACAAGGTATCATAAAACATAGGGTGGGTGTAATCAAAACCCCAATCTGTAATTCCAATCATTACATCCTGCCCTGTATATGCTTGTGGTAAAGTATATCCGCGTTGCACACTGTCGGCACGCATATCCTTTACTGCTCGATCTAACAATGGTTTAATTTTACCTGCTATTTCCAAATAATTCAATCCTGGTAATGTTTGCAAGGCATTCAAAAGTGGAACTGGAATTTTTAGCGTAACAATATCACCAACCTCAGCCCCAACCAGAATACCTAACGCTTCTAATGTTGATTTTGAAAATGCAGCATTCTTTTTTGCCAAAGTTGAAACAACGACAACGCCATTTAATTTATACACCGGATACAATTCGTTCAATTTTAGTGCAATGGCTCCTTTGTCATCGGCTTTGCTGTAGCTTGAAAATATCGCTGCAAAATCATGTTTACTTGCATTTGGCATAATGATTTGTGCACATAATGGCAAGGTCGAAAATGCAACAAGGAGTATTAGTAAAATTATTTTCATAATGTATCGTGTCTTAATGACTCAAAGATAAGTGATTGCGCTAACATAATGGGATTAAAACTCCAGCAAAAAAAATGAGATTTTCCTATTGGAAAATCTCATTAAATTCAAAGCCTAACTTGTTAAGCTAAATAACCTTACTTTCTATTTAAAGAAAATTCGATAAATGTCGTTACCATTAGCATACAACATCAAGCTGAGTAGAATTATTATTCCTGCCATTTGAGCATATTCCAATACTTTTTGAGGAGCCTCCTTCCCCGTAATCATTTCATAGATTAAGAAAACTACGTGTCCACCATCTAATGCTGGAATAGGCAAGATATTCATAAATGCTAAGATGATAGAAATTAATGCAGTGGTATGCCAAAACGCTTCCCAGTTCCATTCTGCTCCAAACATATTTCCCATGGCTGCAAATCCACCGATCTCAGTTGCTCCTTTTTTAGTAAACAAATATTTTAATTGCGAAACATAATCTCTTAATGTCCAGATTCCATTACTTAATCCTTTTCCGATTGACGCTCCAAAACCATACTTAACTTCGGTAACTTTGATATTTTTCATATCCGTCATACCAGCAGCAAATCCAAGTTTACCCTTTTCATCTGTTCTGGTTTTAAGCAATAAAGTATCTCCATTTCTAAGGACACTAATACTTACTGCTTTGTTCATCTTATTCTTGATCAGTTGCATGAATTCATCGTAATACTGAACCGTGTTGTTGTTTAAAGCAAGAATAACGTCTCCTTTTTTCAACCCACACAAATTGGCAGGTGATTTAGGAAAAGTGGAGTCAACGACAGCTCTAGTTCTCTCTTGAAACATGCTTACTTCACCTTGCTCAAACATTAAATTTGAAACATTCGCTGGCAATGGATAGGTTTTCAAACTTCCGTCTGCTTTTCGTACTTCAATTTTACGGACATTTCTCAATAGTATAGCTTTATTCACTTTACGCGAACTAGCATCTTCCAACGCAATTCCATCCATTTTGGTAATCATGTCACCATCTTCAAAACCATATTTCTCACCCAATGCATTTACACCGTATCCTTTTTTAAGATCTGCTGGTTTAATCATTTCATCTCCCCAATATGCGGCAATACCAATGTAAATTACGATTCCTAACACAAGGTTAACCACAACTCCACCAATCATAACGATTAGACGTTGCCAAGCAGGTTTTGAGCGAAATTCCCAAGGTTGAGCTGGTTGCTTCAATTGTTCGGTATCCATAGATTCATCTACCATCCCCGCAATTTTGACATAACCACCCAATGGCAACCATCCAATTCCCCATTCTGTATCTCCAATTTTTTTCTTAGCTAAAGAGAACCATGGATTAAAGAACAAATAGAACTTCTCAATTTTGATTTTGAAAAAACGCGCAGGTAAGAAATGACCTAATTCATGTAATACTACCAAAATTGATAGTGAAAGAACTAGTTGGCCTGCTTTAATTAAAAATACTCCAATATCCATAGTGTGAATTTAACTTGCTTTAATGCAAAGTGCTACAAAGATAACATTCGAATACAAATGGCTTAAAAAAACCGCGTGTAAAATCTCATTTTCCAAATAAATTTAAGGAATCTTAACCACGCATGATTTCACCTTAAGCAAATAGAAAAAAAATCCCATTCAATAAAGAATGGGAATTATAATATTTCAAGTAAGAAATTGATTTCTAAACAAATTTATTCTTTAATCTCTTTCATAAAGATGGTAGAAAAATCTATTTGCTCCATACAGTTCGTTTCAAATTTTCTGATTTTTGAATTATACATAACTATAAAATCATCTGTCAATAATGGCATAACTACTGCATCATCGATTACAATCTGATCGCATTGTGCATAAAGCTTCATCCGCTTATTGAAATCCGTTTCGCGCATAGCTTGTTCAAACAACTTATCAAATGCTGGATTCTTATATTTGAAAGGATTCATTGAAGTTCCACCTTCTCTTATGTTACCCCCATAAAACAAACTCAAAAAATTCTCAGGATCTGGGTAATCCGCTACCCAACCAGAACGCCAAAAAATTGCTGTTCCAGAAGCAATTGCTTTATCTCTATTTGCTAATGACGTTAATTCAATTTTAACATTAACCCCTAAATTCTTATGCAGAAAATCGATTACCCCTTCTGCCATTTTATACATTCCAGAGCCCTTTTTACCATTCACGTAAAATTTCATTTCTGGAAAGCCAACGCCGTTAGCATATCCAGCTGATGCCATAAGTGCTTGTGCTTGTGTAGGATCATACTTAAACCCACGTACTGATTCGGATGGGTAACCATCAATCATAGGAACAAAACCATTTTCAGAAGCATAACCTTCACCTTCCAACCATGTATCTACTAAAGCATTTCTGTCTACCGCAAGGTTAAACGCTTTACGCACTTGAAGATTAGCAAATATTGGACTTGCATGAGAAAAACCAAAGTAATTCATGCTCATACTTATTTGGTTTACAACCTTGTGTTTCACGTTCTTACCATCTTGAGCTTCTTGTAGCGTTCCTAAAATGTTTTCAATTTCTTCAACTGGAATTTCTGTAACCAAATCTATTTCCTTGTTACGAAACGCCAATAATTCACTTCGTTTAGTGGTAGAATATGTAATTGTGATTCCTCCCAAAAATGGCAATTGATTTCCTAAATCATCTTGTTTCCAGTACTTATCATTGCGCTTTAATCTAATTTTTTCAGCAGTCCATTCATCCAATGAAAACGGTCCAGTTCCAACAGGATGCTTGACTATGTCTGCTCCGTATTTGTCGTATGCCTCTTTAGGGAAAATTCCAAGGCTTGGGTGCGTCAACAATTTATCAAATCCACCATAAGCACTAACCAATTCAATTTTAAGTGTTTGAGCATCAATAACAGTAATTCCTTTCACTCCTCCTTCAGGTATAGATGTTTTAGATTTCGCAAAGAATTCTTTTCCGCCAACAATCTTATCTCTTAAAAACCAACTAATTATATTTTGCTTTAAACCCGAACAAGAAAAATCTAATACAAATTTTATGTCTTCAGCTGTCACCTCTCTTCCTTCTCCGCCAAAACAATCATCAGCATGAAAATATACGCCTTTTCTTATTTTTAACGTAAAATATTTTGCATCTCCAGAGGCAGTAAAACTCTCTGCGATTCCTGGAATTACTTTCGTACCTGAAGGATCCAACTTTAAAATGGTTTCAAACAATTGAGAAGTAACGCGCACCGAATGAATGTCGCCCACACCCAAAGGAAAAAGATTTTCCAATTTTTCTTGAGACATCATGCGAAGTTCCCCTCCGTAAACAGGGCCACCAACTGCAACTTTCTTCGATAAATCTTCTTGTGCGTCTCCACAAGCGTTTAAGATTAATGCTGAAAATCCTAAAAATAAAAATAATTTAGTCATCGTTCAAAGGTAATTTTGCACCAAAGATAACTAAAATGCCGTGCTACGCAAACTATAGCATCATCACAAGTAAAGAAATCAAGATTTCATTTATCAATACCCCAATTTTTCTCGCACTTTCTTGAGTACAACCTGACCAACATTTCTTGCTTTTTCTGCACCATGTTTTAGTATCTCGTCTAATTCATTAGTATTGCTCATGTAATGATTAAAAATTTCTCGTGGTTTTGAAAAGCGCTCCAAAAGTGTAGCCAATAATTCCTTTTTCGCATGACCATATCCATATCCTCCAGCAATATAATTATTGCGCATCACTTCAACCTTCGTTTCTGTTGCCACCAAGGCATATAGCGCAAATATATGACAGCTTGAAGGATCTTTCGGCTCCTCCAATTCTTTACTGTCCGAAACTATAGACATTACCTGCTTTTTTAATTCATTTTCTGGTAAAAAAACATTTATAAAGTTATTTCTACTCTTACTCATCTTTTCTCCATCGGTTCCTGGAACCAACTCCCCATTTTTTTGAACAATATCTTGCGGCAAAACAAATGTTTCTCCTAATTGTGCATGAAAACGTGAAGCAACATCACGTGCAAATTCCAAATGTTGTAATTGATCTTTTCCAACTGGCACAAATTCCGCATCGTACAATAATATATCCGCAGCCATCAACATGGGGTATGTAAATAACCCTACATTAACATCTGCCAATCTGCCTGCCTTGTCTTTGAACGAGTGGGCTAATGTCAAACGTTGAAACGGAAAAAAACAATTTAGATACCATGCTAACTCCGTTACTTCAGGCACATCACTTTGTCGGTAAAATATCGATTTATTAGGATCCATTCCCATGGCTAACCATACCGCTGCCGTTGCATATGTGTTGGCTCTCATCACGATTGCATCCTTTATAAGTATGGCAGAATGAAGATCTGCAATGAATAAAAATGTCTCGTTCTTGGAATCCTGTGCTAATTCAATTGCTGGAATAATTGCTCCTAATAAATTACCCAAATGGGGCGTTCCTGTACTTTGAACGCCTGTCAGTATTCTTGCCATTAGTTTTTTTTACAAAAGTAATAAAATCATTGTTTGTCAAGGTAAAGTAATTACTCTTTAAACTCCAAAAATATCACTTTAAACAAAATTAGTAAGATTTCTTAGGAAAGCGAATGCAACAAACAGAAATTATGCTATTTTTGTTGCAAATTAAAGAAAAATGAATATTCCTGCAGAATTAAAATATACAAAAGATCACGAATGGGTGCGTCTTGAAGGAGATGTAGCAGTTATCGGAATTACTGACTTCGCTCAATCAGAATTGGGTGATATCGTTTTTGTTGAAGTTGAAACAGAAGGAGAAACAATTGCTTCGGAAGAAGTATTCGGTACGATAGAGGCCGTAAAAACGGTTTCAGATTTATTCATGCCTTTAGCTGGAGAAATAGTAGAATTCAATACCGCATTAGAATCTAATCCTGAAGCAGTCAATTCAGACCCATATGGTACTGGTTGGATTATTAAGGTTAAACTTGACGACGCTAGTGCCGTGGCACACTTATTGGATTCGGCGGCATACCAAAGTTTAGTTGGGTAATTCTTTTTGAACTATTTCAACACTTATTTGTAAACAGCATTATAATTAAAAAATCATGGAAGTTAAAAAAAGTATAGAAGCAGATGTTAGCAATGCACGTGTGCCTTTTGGTATAAACGGTGTATTATTTATTGCAGGTATCACTCTTGCTTCTTTCTCATTCACAACACCAATAATTGAAGAGGCTGAGAAAGAACAAGTAGAGCAGAAAAAAGACAAAGACGTTGAGGAAGCTGACGAGAAAAAAGCTGATGTTCCACCACCACCACCAGCTGCGGCTGCGGCTGCTCCAACAGCAACAATTGATATGGCGCAAGCAATTGATGAGAACACTGTTGAAATAGACAACACGGGCGAAGTGAAAACTGATATTAGTACAGGTACACAAAGCACAGCAGCAACCGGTGAAACCACTAACGCTATTGATAATGTCGATGTTGCAGTTGTAACTGAAGAGGTTGTTGATGTTCCAGATGTTGAAGCTTCGTTTCCTGGCGGATCTCCTTCTGCATGGTTCGCTAAAAACATTATTTATCCAGAAATCGCACAAGAAAATGGTGACGAAGGAACCGTTCTAGTAACATTCGTAGTTGAAAAAGATGGAAGACTAACTTCAGTTGCAATACCGAAAGGGCGTGGTCAAACACCAGAACTAGATGCTGAAGCAATCAAAAAAGTACGTATGATGCCTAATTGGACTCCTGGTCAAAATAATGGTAATGCTTGTCGTTCCAAATTTCAAGTTAAGGTTGTTTTCAAATTAGGATAACATTAATTCCTTTAACATTCAAAAGACCGTCTCTTGAGACGGTCTTTTTTTGTTGTAATAAATCGCTATATTTGTTAGTAATAAATTTAGACCAGCATGAAATTTGCCCTATATCTCACATTATTTTTGGCCCCATTTTTTTGCATGGCCCAACGAAGTATTAGTTCCGATCCCTTTTTGAAGTGGACCTGTGCAAGTAACGTGTTAACGTATTCAACTATTGAGTATGATATTGATTATGGCACGATGCAATCCAATAACATTGATGCGACAACATCGATTAAAATCAAAGTACATAAACCGCGAGGATTCAAAGAGATTGATAATTTGATTTATTTTGGACTCTCCTTACTAATACTCGATGCTCAAACAGACACGGTAGTTTATGAAATTAAAGATTTGTATGCCGATGAAAAACAAGGAGTTGACCCCTCAATTTTGTCTAACCTTAACGTAAGCATTACCCCAGATCTTAAATGCGCTAACTTCACACTAAAGATCCGAATATTTGACAAAAAAGGAGAAGGAGATATCAGACTTAACTCCCCGTTCAATCTTGTAAAATCTACTGATGCCAGCAGTAATACCAATTACTTTTCCAAATGGAATTCGGAACCAAATTATTGTATTTTGGGGCAAGGCATTGACGCAAATAATTCACAACTCAAAACCGTTAACGGAGGATTGCAATCGTTGGAATTTAACCGAAAAGATCAATTGTATTTTCAAACAGACTTAAGCAAGTTCAAAAGCAACTCCTATTTATTCAGCTATTCTCTTCATGACTTAAATGGAAAAATAATTGTAACCCAATCAGGATCCTATACTTCAGCATGGGATGGAAAAACGAATTTTGATCTTCCAACAGACTTAGCGCAAAAGCCCTATTTGTTAACCTTTGTTGTTGAAAATAAAATAGGAAGAATTGGAACTTCTCAACTCCTACACTATAAGACTAAAAAAGAACTAAGTGCTGAAGAAAAAATTCAATTCGCTTTACTTTTCAATCAACTTGCTTTACAGGAACTTGCCGATGAGGCGCCTAGAAATGCGGCTCAAATAATGAACAATGCATTAGCTTACGCCCCTACTTCTATTGATGTATTGTTGAGTTCAGCAAAAATATTTTCGAATGAAACGATTGGGAAAGAAGATATAGCACTCGAATTACTTAAAACCGCAGACAGTCTCTATCCAAATAATATCAAAATTCTCAACGAACTTGGGCTTTCATACAGCTCAGCAAACCAACCAAATAATGCTATAATCACCTATAAACGCTGCATAGCTTTAGATAAATTAAACAGTAATTACTACGCACAAATAGCTCAATGTTATCGCAACGATTCAAAAAACGTTGAAGCATTGGCTTATTTAGACACTTGTATTCAATACAATCAAGACACTACAAATAGTGAAATTTACCTCAAGCGCATAGAGATTAATACCACTTTAGAAAAATATAGCGAAGTCATAAATGACTATAAACAATTGGTAAAAATTTCGCCCGAATATTGGGAATATTATTACAAAATTGGTTACAATCAGATAGATTTAAAGGATTATCCGGCTGCCATTTTTTCACTTACCAAAGCAATGGAAATGAATGAGTATAGGTCTGATCCTATCTATGAGAGAGGCTATGCATATATGAAATCTGGAAAGTTCAAAGATGCTATTGCTGATTTTAACCAGACTGTAGTTGTTGCGAGTGGAGACGAACCTAAGCAACTATATTTGCATAGAGGAAATTGCCATCTTGCTCTAAAAGATAACAAGAACGCTTGTTTAGACTTTAAAAAAGCTATGGTTCTAGGTGTAAATGGTGCAAAGGAAGCAGTAGATAAAAGTTGTACCCTAACGAAATAACACTAGAATGATTTAGCTCGTTTCGTTTTCTGTTGGCTAGACTTAAAACATTACCAAAATGAACAATTTTTACAATGAATAATTAACTTCATTATGCAATCCATCGCAAGAGAACTTTTAGGGTACGTTGATCTTACAACGTTAAATGCAACCGACACCAATGCTTCTGTGAATGAACTTACAGAAAAAGCCGTTGAGTGGGCTTGTGAAGACATGCCTGTTGCCGCTATTTGTGTTTTTCCATTATTTGCTGCAATGGTAAAATATAAACTCGAAGGCACTGGTATTCATACAGCAGTTGTTTCCGGAGCATTTCCACATGGACAAACTTATGATGGTGTGAAAAAACTTGAAGTGGAGTTAGCAGCGTCGGAAGGGGTAGATGATATTGATATTGTACTCAATCGTAGTTTGTTTTTTTCGCAAGAATTTGATGCATGCTCGGCAGAAATAAAAATGTTGAAAATTGCTGCTGGATCCACCAAATTAAAGGTAATTCTAGAAACAGGAGAATTAATAACCGAGGCCAACATTAGATCGGCAAGCAGAATTGCAATCGAAGCTGGTGCAGATTTTATTAAGACAAGCACCGGTAAATGTGCCGTCGGAGCAACAGAAGATGCTGTACGTATTATGTGTCAAGAAATATTAACGCATTTCGAAACAACAGGAAATAAGGTTGGGATCAAAGTTTCGGGTGGCATTCGTACGTTTGATGATGCAGTAATGTATAGAAATATTGTCAAAGAAATGTTGGGAGATACTTGGCTAAATTCAACGTATTTTAGAATTGGCGCAAGTAGTTTGGCTGATGAACTTGTAAACATGCTTAAATAATCAACTTGGAATCGATTTATACCATAGCAATTCAAGCTGCAATTGAAGCTTCACAAGCGATTCTTGAAATTTATGTTCATCCAGTTGCTGCGGATATAAAAATTGATGGTAGTCCGGTTACAATTGCAGATTTAACTAGTTCAAAAATAATTGAGCAACTTCTGCTAGCAACTGCGATCCCTATTATTGGTGAAGAAAGCGTGAATTTACCCTACTCCGAAAGAAAACATTGGAAACAATGTTGGATCGTTGACCCATTGGATGGCACCAAAGAATATTTAAGAAGAAATGGAGAGTTTGCAGTAAATATCGCTTTAGTTGAGGACGGAATTCCACTTTTTGGAATCATCACGCATCCCGTGGATGGGATGATCGCATACGGTGGGAAAACTATGGGTGTTTATTATGGCACATTCGAAGAAGCATTGAACTTGAACGCTCCCAAAGTCACAGCGCCAGAATTACCCAACAATCCGTTAATTTTAGCCTGTTCACGTACCCCGCATCAAGGAAAAATGAAAGATTTTATCAACTCTATACTCCTTATTCACCCTGATTTAATTGAATTAAAGAAAGGCAGTGCTTTAAAATTTATCGATATTTTACTCGGGAAAGCGGACGTTTACCCAAGATTTGCTCCGACAATGGAATGGGATGTTGCATCTGGGCAAGCATTAATTGAAGGAATAGGAGGGAAAATAATTAATCCTGAAACGAATACACCTTTGCAATATAACAAAGAAAACTTGTACAATTCATGGTTCGTCGCAACCCATAAATCATGAATGTAAAAGCGCAACATATTATCCTATCCTGCAGAAGTAAGCAGAACGAATTACTTCTTAAGTGTAGCGTAATCTGCTTATGTATTTTCAATGCAACCCAACTTTGCGCGCAAGTCCAAATTCAAAATTTAAATGAGCAAACTAAAACAGAGCTTTACCAAAGTCAACGTGTCCAATCTGGATCATTTTGGCCACAAATAATCCCCGAAAAAGATAAACTACTCACAAAAAAACCGAATTATTTCTCCTTTTCGAAGGATTACCTGGTATCCATAAGAGATACTAACCAAACTAGGATTGCCTTAACTCCCTTGCTAGATGTTTCAATGGGTCGACAATTTTATAACGATACAACAAGTTCACTTTTTCAAAACACCCGAGGTATTCACATTAAAGGCAGTTTTGCCGATAAAATATACTTTGAATCCGGATTTTTAGAAAACCAAGCTCGTTTTACTTCTTGGGAAACTTCTTACTACACCAGCCTTGGAGAAAAAAGCATCAAAACGAATTCCGATGGCTCCATCGATACGGTAACAATTAACGCTTCAATTCCTGGAGCAGCACGCACAAAACCATTTAAAACCAATGGATATGATTTCGGCTATGCTTGGGGTCAAATGATATTTCGACCAAAGAATTGGTTAGCGATTTCCCTTGGCAATTCTCAACAATTTATTGGTGCAGGCGAACGTTCTTTACTGTTAAGTGATAATTGTACCATGGCACCATTTGTTCGGGTAAACATCAAGTTTTCTGATAAAGTGAGCTACATTGTTCAGTATTCAAAATTGAATGATCTAATGAGAAGACGCTATTACACTACTGTTGAAGCTCCATTTCAACGTAAAACCATGATGTCGCATTACTTAACTTTTGCTCCAACAAAAGAATTCAATTTTGCGATCTTTGATGCAGTTCTTCAAAATAACGAACTCAACAATGAGCGTATTCCATTAACTTGGGAAACCTTAAACCCACTACCAATCATTTCTGCAATAGCTGCCAACAATACCCAAAGTCATTATTCCATTATCGGTTTTAATGCAGAATATCGTCCGAAACAATTTATGCTTTTGTATGCTCAAGGCGCATTACAAGGTAAAAAGTTATGGGACAAGAGTATTCAAATTGGTACACGACTGTTTTTTGCGCTAGGCAAAATTAAACTAACCCAACAATTCGAAGCAAATTTATATTCGAATTTGCAACTTTCTAACGACGTCAACTATTCCCATGCAAACGTTCCCTTGAACGGCTTACAAGCTAACGGCATGCATGAATTAATAGCAAAAGGCCGAATTAGCTATACTAAATTCTATGCGCGCTATCACATTTCATTATTCCTAGACAAGGAAAAATTAGCTAAATACAACCTACAAGGCGAAATTGGCTATTGTTGGAACCCTTCCTATAATGGTAATCTATTTGCCCTAATTAAAACAAGAAATGAATACAATCCAACCGGAATCGCACAATCAGGAACTAGTATTCATATTGGCATTAAGACTTCTATCTTAAATCATTACACTAACTTTTGAAAACATTCCATTACATAGCGCTATTGAGTTTAATTACCCTGCCTTTCTTGGGCAACGGGCAAAGTAACATCAACGTGTTAGCCAGTGAAAATGCCGCATCAGTGCCAACCCCTTTTGAAGCACATTCAAGCATTCGTCCATCGATTGAAGTTTTAAAGCAAGACACATTGACAATTTTTCGTCCTAAATGTGCATTCAGTCCTCCCCATTTTATTAAGTATCGTCCAAACCTATGGTTAGATGCAGTAAATCAATTTAAAGGAACTGGTCAGGAACAAAATTATGGGGCAGGAATGTGGCTAAATGCAAAATTCAGTGACAATTGGAGCGCTAATTTTGGAATACGATACGTGTATCAATCTGCTAACGACAGCCTACAAACACCTTCCATTAATAGTCAGTCTATATTTAGACTTAATAACTATGGGCTAGATATTCGAGGCAGAATACGCTACCAATTTCATCCAAATATACAATTCATTGCGGGGGTGGATAAAAACTTTATTGGCGAAGGAAATCGAAGCGTACTGCTAAGCGATTATGGAAATCCATATCCTTTTGTGCAAATGCAGTTTAAAATCTGGAAGTTCAAGTACTTATTTATGACCCAGTTTTTAAAGGAATCGAATGCTACACAGCAGAGTAAATTCTCAAATAAATACGCCGCCACACATTACTTGGACTATAATGTATTTAAAGGATTTTCTATCGGATTTTTTGAATCGGTACTTTTTCAACCCAAAGACACACTTCTTAATCGAGGTTTTGATCTAGAATACATTAACCCAATGGTCTTTTTTCGGCCACAAGAATACAACAACGGTTCGGCAGACAATGTCTTGGTTGGATTCAACACCCACTACAATTATAAGAACGTAAAAGTTTACGGACAGATTGCAATGGATGAATTTTTACTCAACGAGTTAAAAGCTAAAAATGGTTTTTGGGGAAATAAATATAGTGCGCAATTCGGTGTTAAGGGAAAACACAGTTTACAAAAACTTAAATTGTTTTGGCGGGGTGAATATAATTATGTGCAACGCTTCACTTATTCTCATTTAAGCAATTTGCAAAACTATGGCAATTTAAACAGTCCGCTAGCGCACCCTTTACAATCAGGGTTTCAAGAAATCTTAGCAGAATTTAGTCTAGCTTATGGGAAAAACGATAGATTCCGCTGCACTATTTTTGGAGCAATTACACCCGTCAAAAAAGACGTAAACCTCACAGGAAATGTAGGAGAGAATATCTATACGCCTTACAATACAAGAGTTGGAGATTACGGCTATTTTGTACATCACTTTTCAAAAAACACACTTAACCCTTTTGGTAACCTAAAATTGAGTTATACGACAAGAAACAATTTTTATGAAGTTTTCGTTCAAGGTGGAATCAATAATTTACAGCAACAATTTATAGCATTTGGCTTTAGATCCCAAATTGGAAACCTATATTTAAATTATTAAATAGCATTACAATTCGTAATGATCGCTTAGGTAAGCGATTTAATAAATAAATCTAGGATTTATCAAAAAATAACACATCAAACTCTTTGTTCACAATGGATTTTGTAACTTCGTAGCTGAATACAGTAAAACACCATTTTTTCAAATTACAATGATCGAAATAACACGCATTAGAGCAAATAAAGAAGCAGTAATTGAAGGCTTAAAAAAAAGAAACATCGATGTAACTTCAACAATAAACACATTGCTTGAAAAAGATGGTTTATGGCGCGAAGATAAAACGCAACTTGAGGCTATCGCAGCAGAGCTTAACATCATGGCTAAATCGATCGGCGAGTTAATGAAATCGGGTAAAACTGAGGAAGCAAATGAAGCAAAAGCAAAAACCGCTGGACTCAAAACAAAAGAAACTGAGTTAAAACAAAACGTGGATACACTTGCTGAAGAAATTCAACAATTGTTATATACCTTGCCTAACGTACCACAAGATATAGTTCCAGTTGGTAAAACTCCTGAAGAAAATATTACAACCGAATCTTGGGGAACAGAACCAACTTTCGATTTTGAACCATTACCTCATTGGGATATTACAAAAAAATTCGATTTAATCGATTTTGAATTGGGTGTAAAAATAACAGGTGCAGGATTCCCAATTTACAAAGGAAAGGGCGCAAAATTGCAACGTGCATTAATCAGTTTTTTCTTAGATCAAGCTGAAGACGCAGGATACGAAGAATTCATACCGCCACTTGTTGTGAATGAAGCGTCTGGATTTGGAACGGGTCAATTACCGGATAAAGAAGGGCAAATGTACCACTGTGAAGTAGACGATTTATACTTAATTCCAACAGCTGAAGTTCCGCTTACCAATATATTTAGAGACGAAATTTTACCCAACGAAAACTTTTCTGTAAAACTATGTGGTTATACTCCGTGTTTCAGAAGAGAAGCTGGAAGTTATGGAAAAGACGTGCGTGGATTAAATCGTTTACACCAATTTGATAAAGTAGAAATTGTGCGTTTAGAACACCCTACTAATTCGAATGCTGCGTTAACTGAAATGGTTGCGCACGTAAAAAACTTGTTAGAGCAATTAGGCTTACAATATCGAATTTTACGTTTATGCGGTGGAGATATGGGCTTTACATCAAGTATAACTTACGATTTCGAAGTATACTCTGCCGCACAAAAACGTTGGCTAGAAGTGAGCTCGGTTTCAAATTTTGAAACTTTTCAAAGTAATCGTTTGAAATTGAGATTTAAGGCGGAAGATAAAAAGTCTTATCTCGTGCATACCCTCAACGGAAGTGCATTAGCGTTACCAAGGATTGTTGCCGCTTTGTTAGAGAATTTTCAAACGAAAGAAGGTGTCAACATTCCAACATGTTTGCATAAATATTTGAAGTTTAAAACCATTTAATATGATTAAGTATTGCATCATTTTATTGATTTTTGGAGCAACTTTGCTTTCCTCTTGTAAAAACAATCAACAAGAATTAGATGAATTGGCGGCAATATCAGCAAAAGTAAAGGTCACACAAAACTTATATAACACCATTGATATTTCACTAACCAAGGGAAAAGTTGACAGTTTGAATCATTTTTTTAATCGGTTGAAAGAAGTTTACGTGCCCACCAAAATTGTGCAAAAAGAAGCAATGGCGATGAATGCGCTAAAAGTATACCGTCGTTTTTTTCGCAAAGCGCCTGGAAAATATCGAAATTTTGGACAAGATTTAGCCAGCAGTGAACGCAATTGCAAAGCACTTAAAGAAGACATCGAAAACAAGCGTGGTAACAAGGCAGAGTACAAGGCGAATGTATTATTTGAAAAAAACAAAATAAAACAAATCGCTTCGGCACTCGTTGAATACAAAACTGAAATGGATAGCGCGCTCTATTATTTTGATAAAAATACGGCCTTCATGACACAAGTAATCGCAAAATGAGACAACTTAAGACCATTTTCAACCCCTCAACTCATCGTTATATCAAAAATTTAATTAGCTCACTAACAAGGGTTAGCTCGCAAATTAAATTTTCGAAAAGCCTCGATTTAAGAGCTTGGAAACAGTCTTCTATTCTATTCGTTTTACAACTTCTATTTTGCTCGCATTTAGTTACCGCTCAAACGGAAACCGATTATCAATTGGCAAATCATTACATGGAGGTTGAAGATTTTGAAAAAGCATTACCGTATTGCGAAAAAATTTATACCAAAGACGCGAGCAAGGCGAATTTGGAACGTTACCTAACTTGCTTACAGGCAACCAAAGACTTCAAAACCGCTGAAAAACTTGTAAAAAAGCAACTAGATAAAACTCCAAACGATGCAGATCTAACGTTTACTTTAGCCGATTTGTACCAAAAAAATGATAACGCAAAAGGTGCAAGTAAAATTTATGATGGTTTAATAAATTCGCTACCAGAAAACGGAACCGCTGTTGCAAGTTTATACAAATTGTTTCAAGTGAATGGCAAACCAGAATATGCACTTCAAACATTAGAGAAAGGACGAAAAAAATTAAAAGACAGTTATCCTCTCCACTTCTACTTTGCTGATTACTATTTCAGTGTAGGCAAAACTTCGGATGCAATAGATGAATACCTTTCCTTGTTGCGGATAAACCCCGATGCAAAAGAACCGGTACAAACAGATTTAGCTAAGAAAATTGATTGGAACCAAGAAGACAATCAACTTTTGCTCGAATTAAAAGATGGTTTAATTACTAAAAGTCAGAAGCACCCGAACGAGATAATATATGGTGAAATGTTGGTTTGGTTGTTTTGTCAACGCAAGAACTTTGATGCTGCAGTAACCCAAGCAATTGGCATTAACAAGCGTATTAATGGGAATGGAAAAATATTGTTCAGATTGGGCGAAACGTGTATTGAGAATAAAGCTTATGCAGAAGCCAGACGCGCGTATAATGAAGTGATTTTACTGGGTGCTGATAGTCCGTATGCGCAACAAGCAGAATTTGAATTGTTACACACGCGATTTATTGAAGTGACTTCCAAACGCAATTATGGTCAAGAGGAATTAGATGCTACAATTACGGAATATAAAAACGTACTCGATAAGGTTGGATACGGATCGAACACCGTTAAACTACAACTGGAATTAGCCCAAATACAAACGTTTTATGCCAATCGAAGCAAAGAGGCAATCCTATTTTTAACGGACGGAATAGCCAAAAACACATTTCATGGCATTGAGTTAGCCCAAATTAAAATTGCCTTGGCGGATGCTTGGGTTGTTGCAGACGATATTTGGCAAGCCAGTTTGCTCTATCAACAAGTAGACAAAGATTTCAAGTATGACGTTATTGGATATGAGGCAAAATACAAAAATGCACGTGTTTTCTATTACGATGGAGATTTTAAATGGGCGCAAACGCAACTTGACGTATTGAAAGAAAGCACGAGCAAATTGATTGCTAACGATGCCATGAACCTCAGCATTATGATCACCGACAATCTTGGCCTGGACAGTAATTTTACTGCTATGTATCAATATGCCCAAGCAGATTTATTGGTACAACAACGAAGGTATTCGGAAGCGTTTGAAAAATTAGATTCGATTGCAAAATTTTTTCCTGCCCATGGGCTAATGGATGATGTGTTAATGAAAAGAGCTGACGCATTTATTCAGCAAGGAGAGTGGGAAAAAGCATGCGTTCCCTTAGAAAAAATCGTAGAATTTTATGGCACCGACATACTTGCAGATAATGCGTTATTCTTGCTTGGAGATATCTATGAAAACCAATTAAACGATAAAGAAAAAGCATCTGTTTATTATAAACTAATCATGTTCGAACATACGGGCAGTTTGTTTACCGTTGAGGCTAGAAAACGCTTTAGAACCATTCGCGGAGACAAAGTGGATGACTTATAAGTTTGTCGGATATATGACGATATCGAAAAGAACAGAACCACGCTTACAAGAATTACGTAAATCATTCGTTACACATACATATTTAAAACTTTACTTATGAAAATCACTTCACTTGTTGCTAGTTTATTAATTGCTAGTATTTGTCACGCTTGTTCTTCAACCGAAATTCAAGCAAGAGCTGAACAACCCAGCGAATTAGAAGGCGCAGTACCAAAAGCGTTGCGAAAAGTTGCGGTGAATGACACAGCCTATTTTGCAAGCGGATGTTTTTGGTGCGTAGAAGCTATTTTTGAAGCAACGAAGGGCGTTGGTGATGTTGTTTCTGGCTATTGTGGTGGAAAAAAATTGAATCCTACGTATGAGGAGGTTTGCGCTGGAACAACTGGTCATGCCGAAGCTGTGATGGTGCCGTTTGACTCAACTGAAATAACGTACAAAGAATTGCTTATTGTTTTCTTCGGATCTCACGATCCTAGCACATTAAACCAACAAGGCAATGATCGCGGAACACAATACCGTTCATTAATTATGGCGAACAACGATCGTCAAAAAACAATCGCAAAGGACGCAATCGCTGCAGAAAAGGAATCAAAAAAATGGTCTGAAGTAACTACGCAATTGATTTCAAAATCAGTGTATTATCGGGCAGAAGAATACCATCAAAATTACGAACGACTGAATCCAGAACAACCCTATGTGAAGGCTGTTTCGGTTCCAAGATTAAATATTTACAAAGCAGATTTTCCACAGTATTTGAAAAAGTAAAAATCCATTCTCAAACATTAAACACTGCCAATATCTTGTCAGCGAGCACGTCACTTAGTTTGAAATAGCTTTCATTGGTCCAACCACCCACGTGAGGGGTTAATAGTATGTTTTCGGCTTTCAATAAGTATTCAAACGGTTCAGGCAATTTTTCATGAAAGAAGTTTTCAAAACTTGCTTTTTCGTATTCTAGCACATCCAATCCAGCGGCGATAACTTTACCATTTTTCAATTGATTAACCAAAGCATCGGTTACCACAATTTTGCCACGCGAAAGATTCAAAACAACTATGGGTTTTTGAAACTTATCCAAAAATTCTTGATTGCACATATAGCGCGTTTCATCATTTTCAGGTATATGGAAACTAATTACGTCTGCGTGTTGAAAGATAGCTTCCAAGGTTGCTTCCATTACATGCGTGCTACCAAAATCAGTTTTATATTTGTCAAACGCTAAGATCTTAACATCGAAGCCCTGTAGTTTCTTAGCGAATGCGCTACCATTATTTCCAAAACCAATTATTCCGACAGTTTTACCATCCAATTCAATTCCGCGGTTGCCTTCGCGATCCCAAATTCCATTTTTCACTTGTACGTGTGCTGAGTGCATTTTATTCAACAAAGACAGCAACATGCCTAACGCGTGCTCACCAACAGCATTACGATTGCCTTCAGGTGAATTAAAACAAATTATCTTCCGCGTTTTGCAATAATCTAAATCTATGTTTTCCATTCCAGCTCCAGAACGTGCAATAAACTTCAAATTGGGTGCTAGCCCTAAAAATGGAGCATCCATCGGAAAACGAGAGCGAATTACCAATCCATCAATAGATGGCATTAATGCTTCACACCCCGCTCTACTCAATTCTCCACCTTGAATACATTCGTATCCTACCTTGCTTAAGCGCTGAGCCAATACTTCATGTACGGCGTCTAAAAAAAGAATTTTCATGGGTATCGTTTAGAATTTAAATATAACTAAAAAAGGCTAACGAAATCGCTAGCCTTTTAAATGTTTCGAATCAAAAGATTCTGAAATGCTTTAAATCTTAATTTGTTCCGTTGTCGATTGCATAGCCAATTACTGGAGCTTTAGCTTTCTTTAACGCTTCACGAATTTGGAATAACGAAGAAGCTGGTACATCACTGTCCATCTTTATACACGTGATCACTTTATCCATTGTCAGATTGAATTTGATCGGCTTTTTCTTTAACTTGATCTCTTTCCATTTTTTCAACAATCCTTCTTCTGGAGAATATAAACCTGTACTTTGAAACATGTCCTCATCTTCAGGAATAATATTATCCAAAGTAAGGTAAACTTTACCATTGTCTAATTTTTTGTTCTTGCTTAATCCTGCATAGATAAAATCTACCTCAGAACGCTGCTTGAATGGAGTCATATCCGTTGCACCTGCACCACCCTCACCTAAAATTTGGGGAGCTTTCACATCAACAGATGGATCCACTTCTTTGGTTGTGGTTGCAACCATGAAGAAAAACAATAACATGAATACAATATCAGGTAAAGATGAAGTATTAATTGCCGGAGCACCACCTGATTTATCTTTTTTAAATTTTGACATATTCTTAAGTTTTCAGGAATGATTTATTGTTTGTTTGGATTTTTCTCCACAATGTTCTCAGGATACAACAAGTCTAATAAATACAACTCATCTTTTCCTTCTTTGTGGAATTGATCATTGTCATTTTTACGTCTCAAACTTGCATAAGATGTTTTGAATAACTTCTCACATTCTCTGTCTCTCATTTTAAACAAAGCCTCTTGCACCTCAGCATGAATTGAAGCCAAAACAAAATAAGTTGTTTTAGGCATTACAATAATTTTGATGTGCGCTTGGTTCCAAATTTCTGGTAACTGCTTACGTCCGGTTAGCGTTTTGTAAGTGCTCAATGCCTTTACTTTTGCTTCAGCCGTTTCAAGTTGTGTGTATTTCAACGCCAACATTTGACTCGCCATTACAGAACTTTGTTGTGATAATTCTTCGATAGACTTATTAATATTTGGAATCTCTTTTTTGTAATCTTCTTCTGTTCCAAAAGTATAATACGTGCTATTGTTATCTACAACACCTTCTCTGTTTACCATGTAGAATTGTTCTACAGCATCCGATATTTTATCAATCTTGATCACATTTCCACGAACAAATATTTCGTTAGAATTGTTTGCTTCAATTTCTAAAATATGACGCGCTTCAACAACACTTGGTGGTGGTGGTGGAGCATTTTCAATCGGAATAGGGATACGTCGAATAATTGCTTTTTCACGCTCCATGGTTGTGGTAACCAAGAAGAAGATCAAAAGCAAGAATGCGATGTCTGCCATCGATCCTGCGTTAATTTCTTCTAATTCTTTTCTAGCCATGAGAAATTTATTATTTTCTGTATTTACCCATCCAAGGAGATGCGAGCGATACTATAAGTACTATTGCCATTGTCAAATACAAGAAGATCAAGCCAGCATGTGTGAAATTTACAGCGCCTTGTGTCACCACCATGTCACCTTGTACACGAAGTGTTTCTTTGTTATCTGGCGTCCCGATAAAATATAACACCAAGAACAATGCAATTGATCCACCCACAACGATAAGCGTGCGCAACGACGCTTTGAAATCTGTTATCATAGCGTACAACGAGAAGCCAAGTACCAAAATAAACGTAATCAAGATTACTCCAAATGTGTACAAAATTGTAAATCCCATTGCGAATCCATCGCGGTTTTCTTCAAGCTCAGTCAATGACATGTTTTGGTCATTGGGAATTCCAATTACCATCAAACAACATATCACACCAATTAATACGAGACCTACTTTAATAAAAAGGCCAAGTTGGTTTAATTTTTTTTGATTCATTATTAAATTTTTAAAAAATGAAAATTATACTTTAGCAATTTTATGCTTCAACAACATATCAATTAAAGTAATAGAAGCATCTTCCATTTCGTTAACAATACTATCAATCTTAGATGTAATGTAGTTATAAAACAACTGTAAGAACATCGCTGAAATCAAACCAAATACCGTTGTTAAAAGTGCTACCTTAATACCACCCGCAACTGTTGTTGGAGAAACCTGACCATCAGATACAATTTTATCAAATGCCTGGATCATTCCAATTACAGTTCCTAAGAAACCTAACATTGGAGAAAGTGCAATGAATAAAGAGATCCATGAAAGACCTTTTTCTAATTGACCCATTTGAACGCCACCGTAAGCAACAACTGATTTTTCAACCATATCAATTCCTTCTTCTGTACGATCCAAACCTTGGTAGAAAATTGATGCAATTGGTCCACGAGTGTTACGACATAATTCTTTTGCAGAAGCAACGCCATTTGTAGTAAGTTCGCGTTCAACATCTTCTAAAAATTTACGTGTATTGATGGTAGAAACGTTCAAGAAAACGATACGCTCAATTGCAAGTGCAATACCAATAATCATTGCAATTAATACTGGAGTCATCCATAATGGATCCCCCTCAATGTACTTTTGTTTAATCGTTTGCATGAAAGTAAGTTCTACTTTCTTTTCTTCAATTACTTTTTCAACGTCACCAGATGGCTTAGCAGCAGCAGCGGCAACAGCAGCAGCTTCATCAGCTGTTTTTTGTGCAGCAGCAATAGAGTCCTCAGCTGGAGTAGCATAACTTACATTGTTTGCTCCAAATGCGATTAGAGCTGCGATAGATAAAGATCCAATTAATTTTTTCATTTTCTTGGGTTTTGTTACTTACTTTTTTGGTTTAACTTATTTATTTATTATTCTACTGTTACAAATTTTTCAAGTCTCTCTGCGGAGAGAGAGGGATTCGAACCCTCGATACACTTGTGGCGTATACACACTTTCCAGGCGTGCTCCTTAAACCACTCGGACATCTCTCCCGATATTGGGTGCTAAAGTACTAATTTTTTTATTTTACATTTTCATTCTTTGTGTATAAAGTTTATTTAATTGAGTAAAGTGATTTCACCACGGAGGTTTTTACCCAATTCATTTCGCAATATTTCGACACTTTTACACGCCGCAAGTAGGTGCATACATTTAGTTACTGCGGCCTCTGTTGTGAGGTCATTCCCGCTGATAGCGCCAACTTCCTGCAAAAATGAACTTGTTGCATACTTCCCTTGCTCCACATTCCCAGAGCTACATTGGGTGATGTTTAAAACAATTCCACCCGCGTCAATATATTTTTTAATCAGTTGCATGAATTGAGTGTCACTTGGCATATTTCCGGCTCCAAAACTTTCAATTATTACAATTTTTATTTTTTCAACGTCGAAAATTCCTGAAAACAATGTTGCATTGAACCCTGGAAATATTTTTAGCAGTGCTATTCGCGTGTCAAATTCTTTGCATATTTTAAATTCTGTAGCTTCACTCTTCCAAAGTTTATCCGAATCATACCTTAAATTTACCCCAGCTTGAACTAGTTTTGGGTAATTCGGACTAGCAAAGGCATCAAATTCTGTTGCGGATATCTTAGAACAACGGTTTCCTCTAAACAAAGAAAACTCGAAGTAAACGGCAACCTCTTGGACCATGGCCTGACCTTCACTATTCTTGGCTGCCGCAATTTCAATGGCTGTTAATAAATTTTCTTTCCCATCTGTGCGCAATGTTCCCATCGGCAATTGAGAACCAGTTAAGATAACAGGTTTCTTTAATCCGTCAAACATAAAACTCAAAGCAGAGGCTGTAAACGCCATTGTATCTGTTCCATGCAGAATTACGAAGCCGTCATACTGATTATAATGTTCTGAAATTATTTCTCCTAATTTTATCCAATGTTCCGGATTCATTTCTGAAGAATCAATGGGAAATGCAAAAGAAACTGAGCTTAGCGTTAAAGGCATTCTTTTGAGTTCCGGAATTTGTTCATGCAAATGGCTAAAATCGAAAGCTTTTAACGCACCAGAAATTGGATCGTTTATCATGCCGATTGTACCTCCAGTATAAATGAGCAACACATTCGCTTGGTTAATTGTCGATTGATTTTTCATTTTCTATTAAATTAATTGAAACAATTCCTTCGCATTTTTAGTGGTGGCCTTACCGATTTCTTCCACCGAAATTTGATAAATTGCAGTCAATTTTTCTGCAATAAAGGGAATGTAACTTGGTTCGTTTCGTTTGCCGCGCATTGGATCAGGCGACAAATAAGGCGCATCGGTTTCCAACACTAATTGCGTTAAAGGAACATGTTCCAAAACATTCATAAGTCCAGCATTTTTATACGTTAAAACTCCGCCAATACCCAACTTGAATCCTCCATATTCCATTATCTTCTTTGCATCTTGCTTTGATCCACCAAAACAATGAAAAACTCCTTTCAGGCTAGCATCATTTTCTTGGTCTAGTATTTCATAAATTTCTTGAAAAGCCTTACGTGCGTGTATTGCAATTGGCAAGCCTAGTTTTTTGGCCCATCTTACTTGTGTTTGAAATGCCACTTTTTGTTGTTCAACAAAAGTTTTATCCCAATATAGATCCATCCCAATTTCGCCAACAGCGCAATACTTAAATGTTGTTTGATTAAATAAATAATGTTCAATTTGTTCGAGTTGTTGGGCAACATCAGCTTTAACATACGCTGGATGTAAACCCATCATCCCTTTAATTTGTGCTGGATAATTTTCCATCAATTGGTGCATTCCAGGTATAGAATCAGCGTCAATATTTGGCAAAAGCATTTGAGTGATGCCAGCATTAAGTGCACGATCAAGCATTTCCGAACGATCTTCATCAAATTCGTTGGCATACAAGTGTGCGTGTGTATCTATAAACATAACGCAAATATAGAATTTAAGACCGTTGCATAAGCCACAACTTTTCGTTATTTTAAAAACCCTACTTCGTCATTATTAAAGGTTAATTCAGCAGCGAAATTTGTAGAATGCCTCAATTTGAGTCACCTACACCAATCTTAAGCCTCGATTCGCTAAATTGCACTAGTCTTCTTAGGCTAAATTATAACTGTGAATTTCTTGTAGTATTCATATTGAGTTTTCGTAGAAAAGAATAAAACTATTTTTAATTGTACTTTTGATTCGTGAAAATTTTAATTGTTCGTTTCAGTTCTATCGGTGACATTGTGCTCACAACCCCGGTTATTCGGTGCTTAAAAAAACACTATGGCGAAGATGTAGAACTCCATTATTTAACCAAAAAAACGTTTACCGTTCTGATGGAAACAAATCCCTATCTCACTAAAATTCACACAATTTCTAAATCTCACCAGGAAATCGGAGACGAGCTCAAAGCTGAGAAATTCGATTTAATAGTAGATTTACACCACAATTTAAGAACGTTACGTTTAAAATGGTTCTTAAAAGTGAAGATGATTTCTTTTCCTAAGGAAAATATAAAAAAGTTTTTTTTGGTAAAGTTTAAAATCAATAAAATGCCCAAAAAGCATATAGTAGAACGCTATTTCGAAACTGTGCGCTCATTAGGTGTCAAAAACGACCAATTGCCCTGCGATTTAATA
The DNA here is from genome assembly GCA_043720875.1 of Crocinitomicaceae bacterium. GTDB lineage: Bacteria > Bacteroidota > Bacteroidia > Flavobacteriales_D > Crocinitomicaceae > JAYSRU01. The sequence continues at coordinate 26,981 of JAYSRU010000007.1, read as the reverse complement.
TTACTTGAAACAGATAGCATTCAACAAATCGATGCGTTAGATTTGCACACCGATTACCTAACAGTGGCGATGGGAACACAATTTGAAACGAAACAAATGCCCTTAACGCTGCTTCAAAAAGTATTGGAAAAACAAACACTCCCTATCGTATTATTGGGTGGGCCAGCAGATCTTGACCGCGCGGAAACCTTGAAAAATCTTTTAGCTCGACATCAAATTTTAGTTACTTGCGGGAAGTACAATTTGCGACAATCCGCCTATATAGTAAGTAAATCAAGGGCACTTTTAACAGGTGACACAGGCCTAATGCATATTGCAAGTTGCTATAAAACACCTGTTATATCCGTTTGGGGTAATACAATTCCTGATTTCGGCATGTATGCTTACGATCCCAGTAATTCTGTCAAAAATACTATTCATGAGGTGCCTAACTTAAAGTGCAGACCTTGTTCAAAAATTGGATTCACGTCATGTCCAAAGCAACATTTCGATTGCATGCAGAAGCAAGATGATCGAGCAATCGCTAACGATTTATTACTCCGCTAAAAACAAAGCTTTCAATTCAGTAGCTTCGCTTGATTTCATTTTTCCTGCTAAAATCAAACTCAATTGCTTTCTTCTCAAGGCACCTTCAAAGCGAGATTTCTCCTCATCTGTTTCGGCCAAAATCGGTGGCACTTGGATTGGCCCACCATTTTGATCCACCGCTACGAATGTATAAATAGCTTCATTACTTTTGTGGCTTTTTCCAGTTACTTGATTCTCAACAAAAACATCAATAAATACTTCCATCGATGAATTAAAAGCACGAGATACTTGAGCAATTAACGTTACGATTGCAGAATGTGGAATTGGCTCTTGAAAAGAAACACTATTGATAGATGCAGTTACTACAACCCTCCTACAATGCCGATGCGCAGAAATACTTGCAATTTCATCCATCCACGCCAATAATTGACCTCCAAACAAGTTACCATGTGGATTGGTGTCATTCGGTAAAACAATTTTTGTAGCTTGGGCTAAACTTTCAGATGCTTTTTTCGGATTCATAACAGAATTTTTTGCAAAGATAACGGCTAACTACTGAATAAATATCACCTATTCTAAATAAAAAGATAGGCCAAAGATTGAATTTATATTATTCGCTCCTATTTACCCACTTCTTTTTCATCGGTTTCATTATCTTTGACGCACTTATGAAAATGGACCAACTCATATCGGCTTTTCCAGCCAACCTTAGTGAAGCGCTTGCTATCGCAAAATCTGTGACGCTTAAAAACAAATTTAACTCAATACAAAACATACTCATTTGTGGAATGGGGGGGTCTGGAATTGGGGGTAAACTAGTTGCACAATGGCTTGCTAAAGATCTTAAAATTCCAGTTGTTTCCTTAATGGATTATGACTTACCAGCTTGGGCAGATGAGAACACTTTGTTCATTGCATCGTCCTATTCTGGATTTACAGAAGAAACGTTAGAAGGTTTAGAACAAGCAATCATTCGTAAGTGTAAAATTGTTGGCGTAACGAGTGGCGGTAAGGTTGAAGAAATTTGCAAAGCCCATAATTTTGATTGTGTCATTGTACCTGGTGGAAAACCGCCTAGAACACAATTGGGTTTCTCTATCGTTCAAATTACTAACTTGTTAGAAAAATATGAATTGGTTCCTGCCGTTTATTTGCAACAATTAGAATCTTCAAAAATTCTAATTGAAACGCAAATTGAAACAATTAAAGGTGAAGCCAAAGAACTTGCCTTGTTTCTAAAAAACAAAATTGCAGTCATCTATTCTGACACTAACTACGAAGCAGTTGCTGTTAGAGCTAGACAACAATTTAATGAAAATGCCAAAGTTTTATGTTGGCATCACGTTATTCCAGAAATGAATCATAATGAATTAGTTGGATGGAGTGGTGGAAGTGATCAATTTGCCGTACTTCTATTTGATGGGTTGGATATGAATATTCGTAATCGTAAACGAATGGAAATCAACATTGGGGTAATGAAACAATACACTCCTCACATTAAAACATTAACTCCAAAAGGCAATACAATTATTGAAAAATCGCTCTACTTTATCCATTTAGTGGATTGGGCTTCATTTTACCTGTCAGAAATTTATGCTGTTGATCCAATTGAAATCAAAGTTATAGATTACCTCAAAGGCGAAATGGGTAAATTCTGATCGCTAAGATTAGATGAGAACTGTTGAATTGCACAGATTAGGTCAAATTTCTTACGCTGAAGCATGGAAATATCAAGAAACCATTTTCAAAGAAATAGTACAACACAAGATCAAATTACGAAATGGAGAAAGTGATATTCCCACACAAGATCACCTCATCGTTTGCGAACATCCACACGTATATACACTTGGAAAAAGCGGTTCCGTTGAAAATTTGCTTTTAAATGACGCAGAATTAGAAGCAAAAGACATTGAATTTTTCAAAATAGATAGAGGCGGCGATATTACCTATCATGGACTGGGTCAGTTGGTAGTTTATCCCATACTGGATTTAGAACACTACTTTACAGACATTCATAAATACCTAAGATTGCTTGAAGAAGCAGTCATTTTGACACTGGCAAAATACGGAGTGAGCGCTGGTAGATCTGAAGGATTAACTGGTGTTTGGATTGATGCATTGGGTGAAAATCCCCGCAAAATCTGTGCAATGGGTGTAAAATGTAGCCGTTGGGTTACCATGCATGGTATTGGATTTAACATAAATACCGATTTAAGTTATTTTTCTAACATTATTCCTTGTGGAATTGAAAATAAAGCTGTAACTTCCTTACAAGCAGAATTAAATGAAGTTGTGCAATTTGAACAACTGACTAACGTTCTACTTGAAAAGATTGCTAACCTATTCAATTTCAATTATGGCAACAACGACCAAAAGACGACACTGGGCAGTACGTTCGGTTCGTAGACTTATCTTCGGAGTCTTAACTGTTCTAATTCTTTTAAACGTTTTTATTCTGGTCTCTGGCAAAACCTACTTATACAAAGGCATTGGAAATACGTATTTGAAAGGATTGCGTGGCCCTACAATTTATGATATGTATTTGTTTTCACAATCAACAATTAAAACGTCAAAAGACCCCGTAGCTTGGGAGGTTCCACATTCTGGAAATCTAACCCCATTATTGAAAAAGGAAGCGCATTATTTAAAAAACTTAAAGACAAATTCATTTTTAGTCTTTCATGGAGATACCCTCATTTCAGAGAATTACTTTGGCACGCATAAACGAAATACTGTTTCGAATTCATTTTCTGCTTCTAAAACATTAGTAGCTATGCTTATTGGAGTCGCAATTGATGAAGGGGACATAAAAAGTTTGGACGAACCAATCTGTAACTATTTACCTGAATTCAAAAAGGGAAAAAAGAAAAATGTTACCATCCGCCACCTCTTAATGATGGCATCCGGATTAAGTTGGAGTGAATCTGGAACAAATCCCTTAAGCGATAATGCAGCATCCTATTATGGTACAGAATTAAGAAAATTAGCTTGTGATCAGACCGTTATTGGTGAACCTGGTCTTAAATACAGTTATCAAAGTGGAAATTCACAACTACTGGGCTTTATACTTGAGAAAGCAACAGGAACTGATTTAACTGAATATGCTAGTCAAAAAATTTGGAGCAAATTAGGTGCAGAAAAAGAAGCTTACTGGAGTTTAGACGAAGCCGGCGGTAATGAAAAAGCATTTTGCTGTGTTTATGGAACATCCCGAGACTACGGAAGATTAGGTAGATTAATAGCTTGTGAAGGAAAATGGAAAAATCAACAGCTCATTTCAAATTCTTATATGAAGGCAATGGTTGAAAATCCAAAAATGACCTGTGATAATAAACTTGAAAACCATCGATATGGGCTACACATTTGGACTTATTTAGGAGATCAAAACCCGGTATATTATTGCAGGGGCATTATGGGTCAGTTCATTATCGTTTTACCCAAGGAAGACATTGTTATTGTAAGAACCGGGATGGATCGCGAAAAAAGTTTAGTATTGGAAGAAGGGTCAATCAAGAGTCAAAAATATATCTCAGATAATGAGTTCAAATTTGGCCACGCAAAGGATCTTTATGAGTATATTTCGGTCGCGAAAAGAATGGTCGCAACCAAATAACAGAAAAGAAAAAAATTATGCGAGAAGAACTGCTCGGACCGAAGGTAGAAAATGTAGGCGTGGCAATATTAGAAGAAGTGGGAGAAGACGATGCTCCAATTTATACGGCATATCTTATTAGTCAACGAGATGATATCATGGAAGGTATTATTATTACAAGTACCGGATATGGAGAGAATGTGAGTACAGGCGAACGTGTTAAGACCTCCACATTGCGTCATTGTTTAGAAATTCTATTACCCAACGAAGGTGCAAAAATAGAAGCTGTTGTTCCAGATGTTTTTGGGTTAACCAATGAGTATTGGGTTAGCTTTTGGGTGAATGATGTTATGTATGACAAAAAGTTCATATTCTTAGCTGAAACAATCCAACCCAAAAAAATGAAATTAGTACCCGTAATGAACAAAAAAGGTATCCTGATCATGTAATTTTAGGTTGTCTGTAATTTTCTGCTACCTTTGGGCATCTTATTCTTTAAGAATGGGGGATTAGCTCATCTGGTAGAGCGCTTGCATGGCATGCAAGAGGTGGTCGGTTCGAGTCCGATATTCTCCACTGGGTGGTAAGCCATTTAAGTTTAGCTTACTTGTATGATACATTAATCCTGGTTTCAGTAGTGCTAATGTTCCGCTCCATATTTCCGAATATAAGTTGAAAATAAAAATCCAAAATATCTTCCATTTTTGTAATAAGCACAAAACGAAAACGTGGAAAATCGGCTTGATACTATTTACGCTTTGGTATCTACAATGTGTGCCTTCTCAATTATTTAATGACCCTACCTCTACCGTATTATTAGATAACAACGACCAATTGCTTGGGGCTAAAATTGCGGATGATGGACAATGGAGATTTACCGAGAGTGATTCCATTCCATTAAAATTTGAAGCTTGTATCATCAACTTTGAAGACAAGAATTTTTACAGTCATATCGGGATCAGTGCAAAAGGTATAGGACGGGCATTAATTCAAAACTTCAAAAACAAAAAAGTAGTGAGCGGTGGTAGTACAATTACGATGCAACTTGCACGAATTATGCGCAAAAATCCACCGAGAACGTATGTTGAAAAAATATACGAAATGATCATAGCAACACGTTTGGAACTGCATTATTCGAAAAAGGAAATATTAAGTCTCTATGCGTCACACGCTCCTTTTGGAAATAACGTTGTAGGATTAGAAGCAGCTTCATGGAGATTTTTTGGAAGGGCTTCTCACCGCTTAAGTTGGTCTGAAAGCGCTACTTTGGCTGTGTTACCTAATGCTCCGGGACTTATTTATCCTGGAAAAAATCACATTTCGTTGCGCAATAAAAGAAATCGCTTGTTAAAAAAATTGCTACTGAGAAAAATTATTTCTCCTTCAGATTTTCAACTTGCGGTTTCTGAACCCTTACCTAATAAACCCCTACCATTGCCGCAATTAGCACCGCATTTGTTGGAACAATTGATGAAGGATGGCAAGAAAGGTTTGACTATCCGCACTACTATTGATAAAAAAATACAAGAAACTACCCAAGTCTTATTGCAAAATCATAGTATGTTGCTCCAAAACAACCTAATCAACAATGGAGCGGTCATTATTACAGAAGTTAAAACTGGAAATATTGTTGCCTATGTTGGTAACACCGATTCTGATAACGATGAAAACGGAAATGCAGTGAATTGTATTGTTGCACCACGAAGTACAGGCAGCATTCTAAAGCCGTTACTGTATGCCAAAAGTATGGAAGATGGACTCATTACACCTACCATGTTGTTGCAAGATATACCCTCGCAATTTGGCGGCTTTTCACCCAAAAACTTTGCTGGAACATTTGAAGGAGCCATACCAGCTAACCAAGCATTATCTCGAAGTTTAAATATTCCGATGGTCTATTTATTAAATAACTATGGCTTGTCTAAATTTCATAATGAAATCAAAAATTACGGATTTTCAACTTTGACACAGCCTGCGAGTCATTATGGACTTTCATTAATTTTAGGAGGCGCTGAAGTTTCACTTTTTGACCTATCTAAAGTTTATACACAAATAGCCCAAGAAATTGCCCTAGGAAAGTCTTTTAACCTTAGTGTTAATAAAGCTGATTTGTCACCTACTTATTTACCCAGAACCGATCGCGCGTGTTCATTCGCTATGCTCGAAGCCATGACAGAAGTGAATCGACCAGACGAAGACAACAATTGGAAAATATTTGCTTCCGAACAGAAAATTGCTTGGAAAACCGGTACAAGTTTCGGATTTAGAGATGGCTGGGCTATTGGGATAACTCCAAATTATGTAGTATCGGTTTGGGTTGGAAACGCAGACGGAGAAGGAAGACCAGGTTTAACGGGAACAAGTGCTGCAGCTCCTTTGCTTTTTTCGATATTCAAAACATTGAAAAAAGCCAACCAATGGTTTAGATCACCGGTAAAAGGAATGAGCTATGCAAAAATTTGCCATGAAAGTGGTCATCGTGCATCTCGTTTGTGCCCAACGGTTACCACACAATGGATACCGTCAACATGTTTGAATTCAATTGCTTGTCCTTATCATCAAGTAATCCATTTAAGTAAAACTACAAAACTGCGCGTGGATAGCGACTGCGAGCAAATGGAAAACATGACCCATGAAATTTGGTTTGTACTGCCTCCAATTATCGAAAAGTATTACAAAATTACGCACCCCAACCATATTCCATTACCAGAATTTAAGCCGGAATGTCTTTCAAAATCCGCTGAAAATTCCATTGGCATAATTTACCCTAAACCTGGCTCTAAAATTTACATTCCCATCGAACTTTCTGGCAAATTAGGTAAAACTATTTTTGAAGCTACCCATCGCAACGATAAGTTAAAAATATTTTGGCATTTGGACGACGTATTTATGGGTGAAACCAAGGAAATACATCAAATTGCTATGTCACCAACTAAAGGGCCACACCGTCTCATGTTAGTGGACGAAAATGGCATTATGGTTAAAGTTGATTTTGAGGTAATTGGGAAACGAAAGTAATTAATTTGCTTTTCCGAATAACAAACTTTCACATTCAAAATATATTTTTTACAGAATGCTGTTCGGATCAAATAATTAATAACTTTAATCGCAAATACCACTTTTTATTTTATCACAAAACGCCTTATGAATACCAATTTTTCTAAATTCATCGCTATCCTTGTTGTAGCAATTGTACCCTTTATTGTTGGTTGTCGTCCAACACGTCCAGAAATTATTAAGCAAAATCCAGCTTTTGCGGAGCACGTTGCAGGTTACACTTCTGGTATGATTAGCAGAAAGTCTAGTATTCGTGTTGAATTGGAAAATTTTGTAGGTGATACCACAAACATTAATGAAAACACGCTACCCGATTCTAGCTTATTAAAGGATATCTTTAGTTTCGAACCAGCGATTGCGGGACATGCAATATGGATTAATGCAAGAACCATTGAATTTATTCCAGATGAAGCGCTCCCAGTAAATCAATTTTATACCGCAGCATTTGACCTTGATCGCGTGGCAAAAGTAAAAAGAGAATTAAGCACGTTCACGTTTCAATTTGCCTCATTTCAACAAAAAATGTACGTAAATACTTATGGATTAGAAAACTATGATTACTACAATTTAGAATGGCAATACGTTAACGGAAGAATTAAAACGACAGATGAAACGGACACTGCAAATTTAAGGAAAACGATAACTGCAACGCAAGATGGAAAACAGCTCCCAATTCGTATCCTAGAAGGATATAATGACAATGAGTATCAATTTGTTGTGGATAGTGTTGAACGTCGTCGCTCCAAAAGTGAAGTTGTTATCCTTTGGAATGGGAAAGAAATCGGGTCTTCGAGTCGTGGCAAAATAAACCTTGATGTAAGTCCATTGGGAGATTTTACAGTTCAAGACGCCAAAGTTGTAGATGTTATGGATCAATCTATTGAGCTAACATTTTCAGAACCCTTGCTTGCCAATCAAAATTTGAAAGGGATAATAACCCTGCAAGATGTTGATAATATTAGCTTTAAAATCAATTACAATACCGTAACCGTTTTTCTTCCCAACCGATTATTAGGTGATAAATTCTTAAACATTTCGAACGGAATTAAGAATTTACGCGGTTACAATATGTTACAAGAATATCAAACAACGGTAACTTTCGAAGAGCCAAAACCAATGGTTCGTATTATAGGAAATGGTTCCATTTTACCTAATTCTAGTGGTTTAATTTTTCCTTTCGAAGCAGTGAGTTTAAAGGCAATTGACGTAAGAGTTATTAAAATTTACGAAAATAACATTCATCATTTTTTACAAGTCAATAACCTAGATGGAGATGATGGATTAACCCGCTTTGGAAAAGTTATCTTACGGAAGAAAATCGATCTCACGTACGACAAGACCATGGACCTTAAAAAATGGAACAAACACGTCATAGATCTAGGAAAACTGATTGATCCAGATCCAGGAGCAATTTATCGCATCTCGATAAAATTCACAAAGAAATATGCACTGTGCGATTGTGAAGCAGAAACTGAGGAAAATAATGCCAATCAAACCAATGAAGATAATGAAGATGAAAATTGGTCTGAAAAACTATGGGACAGTTATGGTTTTGACGATGGATTCGATTCTTGGGAAGATTATTCTGATGATGATTCGCCCTGCTCGAATGATTACTATTATGGTAAGGCTCAAAGTAGAAATATTTTAGCCTCAGACATTGGATTGATTTACAAACTGGATGAAAGCAAATTAACGCATGTTTTCGCTAATAACATGCTCACTACTGATCCGATGCAAAACGTAGAAATACAATATTATAGTTTTTCTAAACAAATTATCGCCTCGGGAAAAACAGATGTAAATGGAATGTTAGAAATTCAATTGAAGGAAAAACCATTTCTCTTAGTAGCCAAAAATGGCAAACAAAGAGCCTACTTGAAACTCGCAGATGGTTATGCAAATTCACTGAGTAAATTCGATATTGAGGGAGAACAAGTACAAAAGGGAATCAAAGGTTTTATTTATGCAGAACGAGGCGTTTGGCGTCCAGGAGACTCACTATTTACAGCATTTATCCTTGAAAACAAAGACAATTTACTTCCTTCAAATCATCCTGTAAAGTTTGATTTAACTGATCCGAACGGAAGTCTCGTTCAAACCATGACCACCACCAAACACTTGAATGGGGTATATGATTTTAGAACAGCCACAAGTTCTGCAGCAATTACCGGAAATTATACTGCAACGGTAAGTGTGGGGAATCGTCGTTACACCAAAAACATAAAGATTGAAACCATTAAGCCCAACCGCCTCAAGATCTACCTCAACATGGATAAAGTTCAGGCAAGAGATTCCTTTGCAGATTTACGCGTACAATGGCTCCATGGCGCTATAGCGCGCAATCTGAAAGCAGCGGTAAGTGTATCGGTTAGCGCCAAGAAAACTACTTTTGATGCCTATAAAAATTATAGTTTTGATTCACCGGTTCGTTATTTCGCGAGCAATGAAGAATCAATTTTTGAAGGAAAAATCAATAACTTAGGAGAGGCGAAAATCAAAACTGTGCTAAACGTTGGGCAAAACGCGCCAGGAATGTTACGTGCAACTTATACTACTAAGGTATTTGAAGAGAGTGGTGATTTTAGTATCGATCGCTGCACCAAATCGTATTCACCTTTTCAAACTTATGTCGGTATTCAAATTCCAACGAGTAAAAGTGCTGATAAGTCATTAGAAACAGGTAAAAATTATAAACTCAATATCGTTTGTTTGAATGACGAGGGTAAACTCAAAAATACAGCTCGCTTGCAAGTAAAAGTTTACCGTATGGAATGGAGATGGTGGTATCAACAAACCGAAGAAGATCTAAGTAATTTTATGTCTCGCAACGGAACTTTGGTCATAAAGGATACGATTATTGCTGCAGCTGATGGCAAGGCATTATTCCCTTTTCGAGTTGATTATCCTGATTATGGAAGATTTATGGTTACGGTTACAGATTTAGAAGGAAATCATCAAACTGGTGAGATCGTTACGGTAGATTGGCCTTATTTGAGTCGTGGAAATCGCACGAACAATGAAAACGCGAACATGCTCAACTTCACGAGCGACAAAGAAAAATATACTTTAGGGGATAAAGTAAAATTATCCATTCCTTCTTCTGGCGCGGGTAGAGCACTTATTAGTATTGAAACGCGCTCGAAAGTGCTAAAAAAATATTGGATTGCCACGCAAAAAGGAGAAACCATACACGAACTTTTAGCAACAAAAGACATGGCACCCAATGCATTTGTACATGTTACGCTAATTCAACCACATGCCAACACGAAAAATGATTTACCGATTCGCATGTATGGTGTAATTCCTCTTTTGGTAGATGATCCAGCCACGCACATTACTCCACAAATAACGATGAAGGATGAAATTCGTCCAGAATCTAGCGTGTCGATAAAAGTAGATGAACAAGCTGGAAAAGCCATGACCTATACGCTTGCCATTGTTGACGAAGGGCTGTTGGATTTGACGCGTTTTGCTACTCCTGATGCATGGGGTTCATTTTATGCAAAAGAAGCCTTAGGTGTAAAAACTTGGGATATGTACGATCAAGTTATCGGTGCATATGGCGGAAAACTGGATAAGCTTTTAAGCATTGGTGGAGATGGTGAGGTGAATTTAGGAAAAGGTAATAAAGCCAACCGCTTTAAACCAATGGTGAAATTTGTTGGCGTATTTACAATTGCCGCTGGAGAATCCAAAACACACAAAGTTCAAATACCAAATTACATCGGCTCAGTACGCGTTATGGTTGTCGCTCGACATGAGGCGGCTTATGGTTTAGCAGAAAAAACTGTTGCAGTAAAAAAACCATTGATGATTTTAACTACTTTACCTCGCGTATTGGGTCCAACAGAACAAGTAGCAATGCCTGTAACCATTTTCGCCATGGAAAAGTCGATCAAAGATGTGAAAGTTGAAATCGAAGTAAATGATTATTTCTCCATCACAGGAAAAAGTACCCAAACCATCCACTTTGACGAAATTGGAGATCAGGTCATCAACTTTTCAATGCTTGTTGCAAATAAAGTCGGTGTTGCTAAAGTTAAAATAAAGGCAAGTTGTGGTAACGAAACAGCCACCGACGAGATTGAATTAGACGTGCGTGCACCAAATCCGGTAATGTATGAAACAAAGGAAATTACCATAGAACCAGGAAAGGAAGCGAAAACTAATTTGGCATTTACCGGAATTTCAGGAACTAATTTAGCTACCCTTGAATGTTCAACTACTCCAATTATAGGACTAGAAAAACGACTTAATTACCTGATAGAATACCCACATGGTTGTATAGAACAAACCACATCGGCTGTTTTTCCACAACTGCTGATGAGTAATTTGGTAGAAACAACGGAAAAACAGCAGGCAAAAATTAATGCTAACGTTAAAGCTGGAATAAAAAGAATACAAATGTTCCAAACTTCCAATGGAGGATTTTCGTATTGGCCTGGTGAATCGAGCGAAAGTGATTGGGGAACCAATTATGCCGGACATTTTTTGATTGAAGCAGAAGCAAGGGGGTATAATATTCCGAGCAACCTTAAGAACAACTGGATTAAGTATCAAAAAGAGCAAGCAAAAAATTGGTCTAATTCTAATAATGTATTTACACATGCACAAGGAAATGCATCGTATGAACTCATTCAAGCTTATCGCTTATACACTTTAGCATTATGCAACAATGCAGAATTAGGTGCAATGAATCGCTTGCGCGAAGAGAAAAATGTTTCCGCAGTTGCTAAATGGCGCTTAGCAGCAGCGTATGAATTGGTTGGACAACATGAAATTGCAGAAAAATTGATTTACAAACTCTCAACAACCGTATCCGACTATCGAGAATTGTCGTATAGTTACGGCTCAAAAGCACGAGATCAAGCCATGCTAATTGAATCCTTAAGTATTTTGGGCAAAAAGGATAAAGCGGCACCGATTGTTAAAGAATTAAGTAAGACTATGAGCTCTAACACCTGGATGAGTACACAAGAAACAGCTTATAGTTTATTAGCATTTTGCCAATATACGGGTGCAAAAGCGGGGACAACAGCCTTAAGCTTTACGATGAAACTCAATGAATCCTTACCCCTCAATAAAACCACCACAAAATCAATGTACCAAGTCAAAATTGGGGAAAATGAAATGGGGAAAAAAGGTTTGGTTACTATAAAGAACAATGGTAAAACGACATTGTTTGTAAAGGTCTTGATTGAAGGCGTTCCACTCGTTGGAAGTAAAACATCTTCTTCCAACGGATTAAATATTAATGTTCGCTATGAAGACATGAATGGCGCTGAAATTAAACCGGACAAGCTAATCCAAGGAAAAGAATTTGAGGCAATCGTGACGATAACAAATCCTACTAAAAGCTATTATACAGAAATGGTATTGAATCAGATGTTCCCAAGCGCATGGGAAATTCATAATAATAGAATGGATGATACCGAAGAATCGACTACTATGACGAGATATCAAGACATTAGAGACGACAGAGTTTACAGTTATTATGACATTGCGCCGGGAGAAACCAAAACAGTGACGATAAAACTTAATGCCGTTTACCTTGGGAAGTACTACCTTCCAAGTTTGTATTCTGAAGCGATGTATGATCATTCTATCTCTGCAAGTTTGCCAGGCAAATGGGTTGAAGTTACGAGAGAATAAACCCTTGACTCCCAATGCAAGGACGCTGGAACGATAATACAAAAAATTGAAAACGCAAATCGAAGATATGCAAGAGCTGACTATTCACCCGGAGAATAATTCCCCTCCCTTGGAGGGGTGCCCAACGGGTGGGGTGGATCTTAACACAACACGAGTGCCAATTGTGTTGACAACAGTCAACAACATACCGATTTATCGAAATTTTGTAGAAAATCTACCTCGTAATTCTAATCTAAATCAATTAGCCAAAAACAAACGTAAGCAAGGTATCTTATCAGAAGTATTGTTCTGGCAACAAGTTCACAAAGGAATATTTCATAAAATTGATTTTGATCGCCAACGAATTATAGGAAACTACATAGTTGATTTTTATGTAAAGGCTTTAGGATTAATTATTGAAATTGATGGAAATAGCCACATTGATAAAATAGAATATGACGCTAAAAGACAACACTATCTTGAAAGTCTTGGGTTAACGATGTATATAATATCCGATTTAGCCGTAAAAAAGAACATCGGAAATGTTATGCAGGGGTTGGAACAATTTATTATTAACGAATATTCAAAAGTTCCACCCCGGCTTTCAGCCACCCCTCCAGAGGATGGGAATTCACCCCCGTAGATATTTTAGATTACAATTTTACCATGACCCACCAGCAGGAACAAAATACAAAAAAATAGAAAATTATTTCACCACAACTTCAAACATTTTAGGCCAGTATTTGCCCGTTAAGTATAATTTTTTTGTAGCTGAATTATATGCAATTCCATTCAAAACATCTCCTGTAGATTTTCCAGCACTTACTGCTGTATCACAATCAATTTGTTCGAGTACTTTCCCGGTTAACGGATCGATTACTAAAATGAAGTTTTGTTGCCAAACGTTTGCGTAAATTTTTCCATTGATGTATTCTAGTTCGTTCAACATGTTTCTTGGGCCAACATTATCATACACATGGATTGTTCTTATAGCTTGGAAGTTCGAGCTGTCTCTAAACGTAATCGTTTCCGTACCGTCACTCATGATAATATTTTTTCCATCATTACACAAGCCCCAGCCTTCGCCAAAATAGTTGAAATCATTAATTACCTGCATTGTGTTCTTGTCGTAAACGAAAGCTCGTTGCTCTTGCCAGGTTATTTGAAATAATTTATCCCCCATCACCGTAATTCCTTCACCAAAATAGGTTGCGTCCAAGCCCATTCGCGAAAGCGTAGCCCCTGTTGTCAAATTAACACTACTCACCTCACTTTGTCCGCGCTGACCTGTACCTTCATATAAAACTCCTGCGTTCCATTCCAAACCTTGTGTATAGCTCTTCGTATTGTGCGGAAAACTAGCAACAATTGCTATCGTTCGTGGCTCTGGCGAAATATCAGAAACTATTTGAATTCCGCGTGTATCCGTTGTAGCATTACCCTCATTATCCGTCGCTACAATACTCAATTGGTATGTCCCAACTTCAAAAAACCGCGTGTCAATGTTAATTTTGTAATTCATTTTTGGATTGTTCCATGTATTCAAAACAGTATCTCCAAAAGTCATAACAACCGATTTCATTCCTTTTAATACATTAAACTCGATTGGAATTTTATTACCATGGGCAATGGCAAGATTTGGACCGAACGCAAAACTCGCTTGCAACTTCGTGTAATCAACAGTTTCTCTTGATTTTACATTATTATAAACCGCAATTCCTCCAAGCAATATCAGGATACCAACAATGCTAATTAATTTCCAATTCCTCATGTTACTTCAAAATATCCATTAATGCACTTGCATCAATTCCATTGTGCGTTGCCGTGTAAATAATAGCGTTGTTCTTTGAAACAATAACTTGTGGAGATTGGTGCTCAATACCCGTAATTTCGGCAATTTTAGCGGATATCCCTCTGTAATTAAGCAAGTCTAAATAAAGTAATAGCACATCCCCTGAAGCAACAAAATTGGCTTCAAAACGGGATAAAGCCATTGTTGAAATACTACAACGCGTGCTATGTTTAAACAACACAACAGTTTGACTAGAACCTAGCGCCTCTGTTAATTGTGTTTCACTTTCCAGGCTAACCCATGGAAATTTTATTGTCGATTTTGATGAAAATAAACCCATAATTTCTATTAATTTGTTCCTTTGAATTGACCTAAAAAGCGAATATCATTTTCAGAATATAAGCGCAAGTCGTTTACTTTATAAGTTAATTGAGTAATCCGTTCGATTCCCATACCGAATGCAAAACCAGAATATACCTTACTATCAATTCCACATGCTTCTAAGACATTTGGATCAACCATACCGCATCCTAAAATTTCTAGCCAACCGGTATATTTACAAACATTACATCCTTTGCTTTTACATAACGAGCAAGAAACGTCAACTTCAGCACTTGGCTCAGTGAACGGAAAATACGAAGGTCTCATTCGAATGGTACTTCCGTCTCCAAACATTTCTTTAGCAAAATATAAAAGGGTTTGCTTCATGTCGGCAAAAGAAACATCTTTATCTATATATAAACCTTCCACTTGGTGAAAAAAGCAATGCGCTCTTGCTGAAATGGCTTCATTTCTAAACACTCGTCCAGGCGATATAGTACGAATAGGTGGTTTTTGGCTTTCCATTACCCTTACTTGAACACTTGAAGTATGGGTTCTAAGCGCGAATTCATTTTCACCTTTTTCAATAAAAAATGTATCTTGCATATCACGTGCAGGATGCTCTGGCGCAAAGTTTAATGCGGAAAAATTATGCCAATCATCTTCAATCTCAGGACCTTCACTAATTGTGTATCCAATTCTTGAAAATATTTCAATAATTCTGTTTTGAACCACCATTAACGGATGCCTTGCACCTATAGGAAGTTCTTTTCCTGGTCTCGACCAATCAAAATCTCCTAAATTTTCATCCAAATTATTCGTAGCATCTTGAGCGGTTTGGAGTTTTTCTTCCGCCAAGGCGCGCACCGCATTTAACGCAAGCCCGATTTCTTTTTTATTTTCTGCAGAAACATCTTTTAAACCCCCATATAATTCTTTCATTAAGCCTTTTGCACCCAAAAATTGAATGCGAAAAGCTTCAATACTAACTTTATCTGTAATTACGAAATCAATTATTTGACCTTCTATTTCTTTAATTCTCTTTTCCATTCCCATCTGTAAAACCCCTATTTCATTGACAAATAAACAAAATAAATACGAAAGTGTAACCTTTTCTATCTTGAAATTGTATACGTATTAGCGCACACGAAATTACTAATTTGTTGCGTTATTGTAACAGTTGCCTTAATTTACATTAAATTTGAGCACTAACTTGATCATAAGACATGAAAAAATTACGTTTTTTGCTTCCCCTTTTAATGCTCACATCGGCCGTATTTGTGTTGGATGGGTGTAAAAATAAGAAGCCTTCAATATTAAAAGTATTTGTACGTTCAGCGAGTAATGAATTACTTGAAGGTGCGATGGTTACCATTATTGGTGACGTTAATTCGAACCCAGCTACTGCATCATATGTTGATACACTTTTTACAAATTCTAGCGGCTTTGCACAATTTGATCTTGAGGAGTTGTTTACCAAGCAAGGGAAAGATAACACTACTGGATATTTAGACATTGTTGCCAAAAAAACACCAACACAAGGAACTGGTAGATCTCGCGTTAGAGCTCACATTACTGGTGTTGAGACAGTATTCCTAATCAATTAAAACTCCTATTATGAAAAAATCAGCCCTAATTCTAAGCATTTTTGCTGCAAGTATTTTTGTTTTTAGTGTTCAATCTTGTCGCAAGAAAAAAGATACGATCGCAAAAATCACCGTTCGTAATGCTGCTCAAGAAGCAGTTGCAGGAGCAACCGTTGTTTTATATGGCGAATCAACTACAAATCCTCCAGGAAATGTAGTACGTTATGATACTGCCACCACTAATTCTTCAGGAGAAGCAATTATTGATTATAATGAAGTTTATCAATTAGGTCAAGCAGGAGTTGCTGTATTGAACATTAAGGCGACAAAAGATGGCGCAATTGGTACAGGTATTATTAAAATTGAAGAAGAGAAAACAAACGAAAAAACTGTTTTTATCTACTAAATTAAATAAGAAAGGTTTCGGAAACGGAGCCTTTTTTTATGTCCATATTTTTGTTGGGCAGCAATTCTTAGTACATTTGTTATGGAACAAATTAAAAAATAACCCATGGAAAGCAATTCAAGCAAAACACAAGAAAATAATATATTGATTGGGGTATTAAGCTACTTAAGCTTGCTTTGGATCGTCGCCTATTTTCTTAACGCAAAAGATAAATCCAAGTTTGCTTCATTTCACATTCGCCAAGGATTGGGAATCTTAGCTATATATTTGGCAGTTTGGGCTATGTTCTTGTTGATCGGGACAGTTCTCGGTGGCTCAATGGGCATATTGGTTTTACTGGGGACTCTATCCTCCATTATTTACTTAGCGTTACCGGTTCTAATTATCATTGGTATATACAATGTATTACAAAACAAAACGACAGCGCTACCCGTTGTGGGAAAGTTATTTGAACAATGGTTTGCTAGTCTCTAAATAAACCTAGGGTTTTTTGAACTGCTTAACTTAAAATCGATTTTCCAATAAAACAAAGGCAAAAATCCAAGTTGCGTTTTTTCAGCAATCGGCTCTGCACTTGGAACTGCCAAGTTTGGAGCATAAGCCAAACTCAATAAGTTTCTTGTGTTCAATAAATTCACCAAATCCAATCCAAATTCATGCGTAAGCTTAGTTGTGTTTAACTTATACGCTATTTTCACATCTAATCTAAAGTAAGGCTTAAACTGACGCTCATTGAACGCAGAATCAATATAGATCAATTCTTTTTCCAATTGTGAGGCAGGCACATTTACAAAACCATAGCGACGACCGCCAGCATAGGTCATTTTTAGACCAAGTGTGAAGGTGCTTCTTTCATTAGCAATGAATTCCTTTCCTACTAACAAATTTGTCGCATAATTACTGTTATAACTTGTATTTCTCCAAACTTTATCACTTCCTTGGTATTTCGAATTAAATGCTGACCCGCTTAGTAAAAAATAGAACGTTTTACTAAAGAATTTTTGAATTGTGAGTTCAACCCCATAATTATACCCTATACCTGTATTTTTCAATGTATCTGGGAAAAATCGAGCGAACCCACTACCTTGATTTATTAGAGACAACGCTGAAGATTTCGTTTCAACAGGAATGTTATATAAATATTGGTAATAGGTTTCTAGTTTCAAATTCAATTGTTTGGCTAAACTTTTTTCAAAACCAATCACTGAATGAATACTTTTGGAGAATCCCATTTTCTGGTTTTGCATTTCATAAACGCCCAAACTATTCCTTTTTTGATATGAATATTGATACAACGGCTGCGTTTGACTATGCATTCCTGCACCAGCTGAAACAGCGTTACCTTTTCCAAATCCATATTTCCATCCAATACGCGGTTCAATGATACTAATACTATTACTCAAGGAATAATATTGACTATGAAGACCAAAAGTGAAATCCATTTTCTCTTTCATGCGCCATTTCCATTGTACGAATGGTTGAATTAAAAGCGAAGAGCCTTTATAATCCCATCTACGCAACCATTCTGTTCCAGTATTATTCAATACCGAATCAATGTTATTGAAATAATAGAAATCTGCATTTATTCCGCAACGAATAATGTGTTGCTTATTGAATTTATGATTAATCGCTGCAAAGAATGCTGTTTTAGTAGTTCTAAAATTAAAACCCATCAACGGATAGATAGAATCCAACTTAATATTTACTACTTGATTCGATGCACCAACATTAATCGTATCAAGACTACGTACTAAATAATTATGGTGAGAGTGTTGTTCATCAAGTGTTAAAGCCAGTGTTGTGGAAAAGAAAGTCTTCTCGTTGAATGATTTTTTATAAGTCGTTCCAAAAACAGCCATCGAAGTCCCAAAATATTGATCTCTATCGCCTTCACCATAAAATTCTGTAGAATATTCTTTTTGATCTGATATTTTTATAGCAATCGCACTTTTTCCAGCAATACCATAAACCGAGAAGTTAGCTCCTTTTTTAAGCGGAAAATTAAGCTTGAACGCAGCGTCTCCATATTGAGGAACAGCATCTGTACCAATTTTTATTCCCAAAGTTTGAAATAAACTTAAGGTCGAATAACGACCCATGACCAAGTAACTTGCTCTCGACTTTTTTGAAAGTGGTCCTTCGGCTAGAACTTCTGTTCCCAAAAACCCGAACTGTCCAGTAAATTCGTGATTTTTGTTGTTGCCATTACGTAGCTTCAAATCAAAAACGCCAGACAAACTATTTCCGTATTCTGCTGGAAATGCCGACATAAAGAAATCAGAGTTACCTAATATTTTATTGTTCAACACTGAAACTGGTCCACCAGTACTTCCTGAAACAGCAAAATGATTTGGATTTGGCAGGTCAACCCCTTCAATTTTATACACTAATCCCAACGGAGAATTTCCACGGATAACGATATCATTACGTGAATCATCAGCCCCTTGAACCCCAGCAAAATTAGAAGCCATACGCGCTGGATCAGAACGAGAGCCTGCATATCTATTGGTTTCTTCAACGCTAAATTGGCGCGCAGATACCATTGCCAATTCATTAATTACTTCCCCTTTTTTCCGCGCTTCAATTATAACATCTTCTGTTTCTGTAATTTTTTCTTGAAGGTTAACGTCTAGAATAGTCTCTCTACCCGCATTCACTTCGATTGTTTGCTCTTGTCGTTCGTAATCAAAAGAATTGAAAATTATGGTGTGTTTCCCATAAGGAATAGATGAGAACTCATAAAAACCATCCTCATCCGACTTTACAACATACTTTTTTGTAGTATCTGCTGTCTTTATGGAAATACGAACATTAGGTATAGTTTGAAAAGTAGTATTGTCAACAATCTTACCTCTTACAGAATTGGTGAGTTGCCCAAATACGTTCATGTTAAATATTAAAAATAAACATGCCAGTAGAATATTATTCAATTTCATAAAGATAAGGTAAAATACGGTAGTGGAGGTTTATTTAGTATGCTTTTGATATTCTTCTTTAGTCCATTCTTTAAAATAAACTTCCTTAAGATCTATCATTTGTAGCGGAGATCTTTTAAGATTTCTCACCTGTGATTGCATAATTTCATTCACTCCAGCATACCATAGCACAATTATCGGAGGATCCTTCATTAATTCTTGCTCAGCTTTAGAATAGTAAGCATATTGCTCACGTTCAGATTTTGCAGCTTTACCTTTCTCAAAATAGATATCGAATGCAGGATTATTATACCGCGTTTGATTGGTAGGTGATGGCTTATCAGTGCTATCGGGCACCAACTTACCATAGAAATTAAATAAGAATGTTTCAGGACTCAAGTAATCCGCGGCCCAGGCCAACTTATACAATTGTCCGCGAGCCATATTTGCTTCGTTGTTTTTGATTTCAAAAGTGGTTCCACTAAAATTCACATTAATATTCAAGGTGGCCTTGATTTGCTTGCTAAACTCTTCAGCAACGGCAGTGTGTATGTCACCAACATTTACCAACAAATCTATGCTTCCAAAACCTGCCCCGTTCGGATAACCTGCTTCCGCAAGTAATGCTTTTGCTTTAACCGGATCATATGAATAAGATGCACCTTTCACCGCTGTAAAATCATATGCTCTAAAATAAGACGAGATCGGAGGCACAATTCCAAATATTCCTACTTCATAGGCCTGTCCCTTCAAAGACTCACGAATAATTTTATTCCGATCAACGGCATAATTGAAAGCCTGCCGCACTCGAATATCCTTAAACTTCGGCTCAGTCATGTTAAACCCATAATATTGCGTATTCAATTGGGCTTGGTCATTTAATAAATATTTGGGAGGTATAGAACTGAAATCTGCAATTTTACCTTCCAACATTTCAGTAATTCTACTTGGCGGCAATTCAATAATAATTTGAGTAACTCCTTTTTCAAACATATCCAATTGTTCTAGTTTCCTATTCTCGATATAAAAAACCACCGAATCTAAATAAGGCAAAGCATTCCCCTGTTTGTCATATAGATAGTACTCCGTGTTTTTTGCCAATACCAATCTTTCTGCATTTTTAGCCAAGCTTGGATCGTACATAAATGGCCCCGTTCCACATAATGTAGATTCAAGTTTTTGCTCAACCACTTCCTTCGCAGAAATTGCAGCAGAAATCATTGCCAATTTATTCATAAAGTTAAGGTCTGGAGCAATCAACTTAATGGTAACTACGTTTTCCTTAATAGTGATTCCACTAATACTTTTAGCCTTCCCATCCATAAATTCATTTGCTCCAAGTACGTTGTTATCAAAAATCAAGGTATAAGCTATCGGTGCTTCACCTAAATCAGATTTTGTACAAACCTTTTCAAACGTTGCAACAACATCTTCGGCCACAAACATACGTTCTTCATCGTTAGCAAACGCCTTATTTGGGTGGAACAATACATCTTTTCGCAACACGAATGCGTACTCCAATCCATCACTTGAAACCGAAAATGATTTTGCCAATTGTGCTTTAGGTCGTAAAGTCTTTGAATCTAAAGAAATCAAACCTTCCAGTACATGATTTGTAAACGTTGCACTATAATAATCCCCTATATCACGGGCTATAAATGTTGTTGGAGTTGCATCCAAACACATAGAAAATACGCCACCCGCATGTTCAAACTGTGGTTTGTTCTTTCCACACGAAGCGATGACAAGCGTGGCCAATAAAAGTAACTTAATATGTCTCATTTGCTGAATACTAGAACACAATAATACTAAAAACTTTGCTACTTTCATCAAAATTTGTTCATGCATGTCATAATTTTTTATACCATTTCAACTATTTGATTCTTCTCATTTCTCATCAAAATAACCTAATTCATCGATGAAAATCGATCGTTCAATTGTAAAAAAGCAGTTTTTATTTTAAATTCATCCTCAAAAAAATTGCATTATCGAAAAAACATTCTTACACTTGTACTTGATTTTAGGACAATAATCATTTATCGACAATGAAAAAACTACTTACTTTATTATCTCTTGTACTTTGTAGCCAGCAAATTTTTGCTGCAATTTCTATAGAAGGAACTTACCAAGGGAAAAATTTATACGTTCAAAACCCTGAGGATGAGGACGGTTTTGGTTTTTGTGCTACCAAAGTAACTGTCAATGGTGACGTTATGCCTGGTGGAACATCAATCGCTGCATTCGAAATTGACTTCTCTATGTTTAGCATAGAAATAGGCGAACCTGTTTTTATTGTAATCGAACATAATGATGGTTGTAAGCCAAAAATTTTAAATGCTGAAGTTTTATTGCCTAAAAGTACTTTCAAAGTAACTGAAATGACAATTTCAATGTCAGGTAAATTAGTTTGGAAAACAACAGGCGAATCGGGTAAGCTTCCTTACGTTATTGAACAATATCGTTGGAACAAATGGGTAACTGTTGGTGAAGTTGATGGTAAAGGTAGTTCAGGTGCTAATGCATACGAATACGTAGTTGCTCCCCACTCAGGTGAAAATCAAATTCGTGTTTCTCAGATTGACCACTCGGGAGCAAAACGTTCTTCACAAGATGTGAAATTTGATCCCAAAATGGCTTCTGTAGAAAAGAATCCCGTTAAAGTAAAAACGGCAATCAACTTTACTTCAGGTGGTAAGCCTGTAGAAACGCGTTATGAAATATTTGACGCCTACGGAAATATCGTTAAAAAAGGTGTTGGAACTTCGGTAGATTGTTCTAACTTGAAACAAGGAGCTTACTACATTAATTTTGATAACAAAATGGAAAAATTCATTCGTGGATAATTTCATCTCATACTAATATGAAGCCTTAACAAAAATGTTAAGGCTTTTTTTTTACCTTTATATCATGTTAAATAAAATTGAACACATCGGAATAGCAGTTTCGAATTTAGACGAAGCCATTAAAACCTATGAACTACTTTTAGGTACTACGTGTTACAAAAAAGAAAGTGTAGCAAGTGAGGGAGTAAGTACTGCGTTTTTCAAAGTTGGTGAATCTAAGATTGAGTTATTAGAAGCAACCAACCCTGATTCCGCTATTGCTAAATACATTGCCAAAAGAGGTATTGGCGTGCATCATGTAGCATTCGACGTTACAGACATCCATGCGGAAATACAACGGCTAGTTGCTAATGAATTTGTACTTATTAGTGAACTTCCGAAAGAAGGTGCTGACAACAAATTGATTGCGTTCTTACATCCAAAAAGTACTTTGGGTATGTTGGTTGAACTTTGTCAAGAAAGAAAAAGCCTAAAAGCTATTCTATTGTAAATAAATCCGCTATTTCTTCTCCTTTACCCAACAAAATTGTCTGAATCCCTAAACTCTTGGCCGCCAAAATGTGTTGTTCAGAATCGTCGATGAACAGAACTTTTTCAGGCAGTACATTCATTTTTTCGCAAATTTGTTGAAACGTCTCCAAATCGGGTTTACGCATTTCAATTTCATGGGAATAAAATGATTTTTCAAAATAATGATCTAGCGTAGCATAGTCAGTGGACTCTACTAAGCGCCGGTTCACCTTTTGTAAGTGTAACTCATTTGTGTTGCTCAGCAAGAAAATACGGTATTTCTTAGAAAAATTTAACAACCATTTCATACGAGCAACAGGAAAGTCTAAAATCATAGCATTCCAAGCGGCAACCACTTGATTTGGACTCGTGCCCTGATTGCAGAGTGGTAGAATTCCGTTAACGAAATAGGAAGATGAGATTTGACCAGTTTCATAATCATTCATCAATTTACCGTGACTTTTTTGAAGGTTCCAGAATTCAGCTTCAACAACCCCTAAAGCTACAAATGCCTTTTCTGTAAGTGTATAATCAAGGTTGATGAGAACACCTCCCAAATCAAAAAGAATGGCGTCATAATGAGCTGCGATAATAGAATGTTTACTGTTCATAAATTGATTTGCAATGTTTCGACAAGATTAAGCAAAATTAATAAAACGATTGCTAAAGTCTCCAATTGTGGAATTAAGATAATCTAAAACGAAAAACGTCATTCAATTGTATTGAATGACGTTTTACACATCTAACCTAACCTGTATTTGTAACGAAAATTATTAAGACCTTTCAAAATTCTCAATTCATACTATTAGTAAAAAGTGAACCTACAAATTCTGCGCTGGACTTTTAATGTTTAGGGAGTTTGGTAATGTTTTAAAAATTATAACTGAGTCCGAAATTGAAAGGGTGAACTTTAGCCGTTTTTGCTCCACCAAATGCTGGAATTACTGAATAGCTTGCAAAAACACCCCAATCACCATGACCTGCACGAACCATTGCATCAAGTTTAAAAGGTTCTAGGCCATACGTGCCTTTTCTTTTTTCTTTATGTTTTGTACCATCATCATATACTCGTTTTGTTTGACTACTTACACGTACTCCACCTACAAAACCAGCTGCGAGGTACCAAGAATCATCACTGTTATGATTCGTATTAAATTCAAGCAACAAGGGAATTGTTAAATACGTAGCGCGCAATTTATTTTTAGCATAGCTATGCACTGTGTCTTTAAATGCCGTAACAATAGAATCTTGATCTTGAATTAGGTAATTCTTTTTGAAAGCAATTTGAGTAAAATTAACACCCAAACCTGTGGTTAAACCCACATACGGTGTGCCGAAGTTTAATTTTGTCTCTGCTATATTCCAATTCATGTGAAATGATTTCGCTGGATCATTTTCCCAATAATCAGTTCCTGGGAAAGAGCTTTTATAGTTGCCGTTTGTTAAAATTGTTGCACCAAAATCAAAACCTGCCCAATGTGGATCTGAACGTTTCATTTCTTTAATGCGGTCAGCTTCATCTTCAACAGCGTCTAGTGAATCTTCAATTCTATTGGCTCTAATTTCTTCGGCAGTCATTCCTTCTTCAGGTCCGTTTACTTCCACTTCCTCCGCTGCTCCAGCTTTGCGTATTACTAAAACCTTAGTATTTCCAAAGAGCATTTCAGTTGTATCCGTTTGCTTCTCAACTTCAGTATTGGTTGTCGTTGTTGTTGTAACTTTTGTTTCTTCCTGTCCCAAACATGAGATAGCCCAAAGAATAAATGTGGTAAGTGTTATCGTTTTCATGGTTTCTAAATTTGCGTATTTGTTGGTTAGACCTACAATACAAATAAAAGTTACAAAAAAAATAAAAACAATTATAAACCTCTAAAAATCAACAGTATAGATGACTTAATTCTAATGTGCTTCCAGCCAATTATTACCAAATTCCATTTCAACATCTAAAGGTACAGCTAATTTTACAGCATTTTCCATGCACTCACGTACCAACGTTTTTACTACATCCTCCTCTCCGTTTAATACATCAAAAACAAGTTCATCATGTACTTGTAACAAGAGTCTAGAATTTAATTGCTTGGCTTTAATTTCAGCTTGAATTGCAATCATCGCCAACTTTATAACATCCGCAGCCGAACCTTGAATTGGTGCATTTACCGCATTTCGTTCAGCAAATCCTCTAACTACTGCATTAGCTGAGTTAATATCTGGTAAATACCTACGACGCATTTTGATGGTTTCAACGTAACCAGATTCACGCGCTTGATTTACCAACCCATCCATATAGGCTTTCAAATTGGCAAATTGCTCGTAATAACTATCTATAATACTTTTGGCTTCGGTTCTACTCACCCCAATGGATTGCGAAAGCCCGAAAGCTGATTGCCCATATAGAATTCCAAAATTGACCGCCTTTGCTGCGCTTCGCTGATCGCGGGAAACTTCCTCGATTGCCACACCAAATACTTTTGCTGCAGTTGCTGCATGAATATCTATTTTGTTACTGAATGCCTCAATCATGTTTTTATCATTGCTTAAGGCAGCAATAATTCTTAATTCAATTTGAGAATAATCCGCCGCTAATAATTGATGATTAGTATCTCTGGCAACAAATGCTTTTCTAATTTCTTTCCCTCTTTCGCTTCGAATTGGAATGTTTTGTAGGTTAGGATTGTTGCTACTCAATCGACCCGTAGAAGTTACGGTTTGCATATAATGCGTGTGTACACGTCCATCTCTTGCACTGGCTAAACTTGGCAAAGGATCAACGTACGTATTCTTTAATTTACGCAATTGTCGATAATCTAATATGAACGGAATGATCGCGTGGTCATTTTTATGTTGTTGTAAAATATCCTCGCCCGTAGCATATTGACCTGTTTTTGTCTTTTTCGCTTTGCTTGATATTTTCATTTTTTCAAATAGAATTTCTCCCAATTGTTTCGGTGAATCAATATTAAACGTTTCGCCAGCTAATTCAAGAATTTGAATTTCGAGTTCTTTGATTTCAATTTCCAACTGAGCCGAGTAAGCTACTAAACCAGCAGCATCGATTGCGATGCCTTCACGCTCCATTTCCATAAGAACCTGAACCAAAGGCATTTCTAATTGATAGAAAAGATCTTTTAAATGCGTTTCATTTATTTTTGGCTCAAAAAGTTGATACAATTGGAAAGTAATGTCTGCATCTTCACAGGCATAATCAGATATTTCTTCAGGCTTCAAATCCGCCATTGTACCTTGACCTTTGCCTTTTTTTCCAATTAATGTTTCAATCGAAACCGGTTTATATTGCAAATAATATTCGGCTAAAAAATCCATGCTTTGACGCGCCTCCGGTTGAATTAAGTAATGCGCAATCATGGTATCAAACAATGGATAGCTTACCTCAACATTGTAACGCGACAAAACGGAAAGATCATATTTCAAATTGTGTCCGATTTTAATAATTTCTTTACTTTGAAAAAAGGGTAAAAACTCATGAATAATAGATTTTGTTCCTTCGAAATCGCGCGCAGGTGTTGCAACATAGAATCCTTCTCTGGCTTTAAATGAAAATGACATTCCTACCAAATCCGCATCAAATGCTTCAATGCTTGAAGTTTCGGTATCAAAACACACTTCTTTTTCGTTCATCAATAGTTCCAGCAACTTTGCTCTTTCTTCTGGCAAGGTGATCAAATGATAACTGGCTTTTTCTGTAACTAATGTTTTTAAAGCCGCTGTAGGCGTAGGCTCACGTTCTTCAACCAAAGCTTGGGCAGCAAACAAATCTAATTGTTCGCCCGCTTTTGCAT
>JAYSRU010000006.1:0-6863 GCA_043720875.1 Crocinitomicaceae bacterium | reverse complement strand
AGAAACATTCAAAACGTAAATGTAAAAAGATTGTTTATGAGCGACAGTCAACAAGTGTTTAACTATTTACTGGAAAATCATCAAAACACCAAGCAGAGCATTCAACAGCAACTCTATTTAAGAAACAAAGATCTAGAGTCGAAAGAGGTTGAGGTGAGCATGGTGGCAACAAGCTACTTAAATCAAGAAGCGACGTTAATCATCTTAAAAGATTTGTCGGTTCAAAATAAATTAAACAGGGAAGTGGTTAGAGCGTCTGTTGCTGAGGACGGAAAAAGAAAGCTGGAAAAAGAGATCGACGAAAGAATAAAAGCAGAAACAAAATTAACGGAAGTTTACTTAAGAAACCAAGCCATATTTAATAATACGTCAAATACTTTAATGACAACTTTGGATACGAATTTGAAGTTTACTCAAATCAATACCCAAACGGAAAAATTCATAAAGCACATTCTTAATATTGATATTCAAATTGGGGATAGAATTCAAGATTTGTTTACTAAAATTTTAACTAAGAAAGAGTTTATAAATTTTAGACAAGAATTAAAGAAGGTTGCTGCGGGCGAGTTTACGCAACTGGAGTTACAATTAGAGTACAGCAAAGATTTTCCTAAAATTTGGTTAGAGTTGTTTTTGAACCCTATCGTTAATAGTAAGGGAAAGGTAACTGAAATATCGCTGGTTGCGCATGATATTACCGAGAAAAAGTTAACTGAATCAGAAGTGTTAAACTCGCTCAAAGAAAAAGAAGTCTTGTTAAAGGAAGTTCATCACCGTGTAAAAAACAACCTTCAAGTCATTTCAAGTATACTGAATCTACAGAGTTCTTTTGTAACAGACGAAAAAACCTTAGATCTTTTAGAAGAGTCAAGAAACAGAATAAGATCGATGGCCATAATTCATGAAAACCTTTATCAAACCTCAAATTTTTCAAGTATTAATTTTGCAAATTACCTTGGTAATTTAACCAATGATCTTATTTCGACTTATCAGGTACAAGAAGATAAAATAGAATTAATACTAGATTTACAAGAGGTTGCAATTGCGTTAGACCAAGCAATACCGTGTGGGTTGATGATTAATGAAATTATTACTAACGCATTGAAATACGCCTTTCCAAATAATAGGAAAGGAACTGTATTAATTTCATTGAGAGAAGAAAAAGATATTGTAACTTTGTGTGTTGAAGACAACGGAATAGGATTACCCAAAGGTTTTAACTATTTAGAGTCTGAAACACTTGGTTTACAACTTGTTGCTACACTTGTTGAGCAACTAGAAGGAACGCTTATTTTGGAAGCCGAAAAAGGAACCAAATTTTTGATTACATTTGAAAAACAAAAACACTAACAATTAACCACATGTCAAAAACAAACGTATTAGTCGTTGAAGACGAATCAATCGTTTCAAAAGATATTCAACATAGTTTGAAAAAACTGGGGTATCTTATTGCTGGTGCTGCTGTTACGGGTGAAAAGGCGATTGAATTAGCGCGAACAGAAGCTCCAGACATCGTGTTGATGGATATCATGCTTAAAGGAGATATGAATGGTATTGAAGCGGCAGATGTTGTAAGGAGAGAATTAGGTATTCCGGTTATTTTTTTAACGGCATATGCAGATGAAGCAACATTGGCTAAAGCGAAAGTAACCGAACCTTATGGTTATATCATAAAACCATTTAAACAAATTGACCTTCATACTTCTATCGAAATGGCGCTGTACAAGCATCAAAAGAAGCAAGAGGTTGAAAGAGAGCGAGATTTATTGTACTCTATCGTTGAGAATAAAGACAAACAAGATTTTATCTTTGTTAAGTCTAATAGTAAGTTGCTCAAATTAAACATGAAAGATATATATTTTATTGAAGCCCTTAAAGATTATGTGGTGATCAATACGGTTGATTCGCGCTACACAATTCACTCAACAATGAAAGACATAGAATCAAAAATGGGTACAGAACAATTCATTAGAATTCACCGATCATTTATAGTGCGCCTTGATAAAATTGCAAGTATTGAATATCCAAACTTAACCTTAGAAAACAATAAAAAAGTTGTTCCTATTGGTGGAAGTTATCGAGATGATTTAGTCGCTAAAATAAACTTAGTATAAAAACTAAAAAGCTGAAATTAACTTCAGCTTTTTTTGTTCTAGTCTTTTGTTATCAACTCTAAATCAATTTGTCTTTTACGTGTATTTACATCAAATATTCGAACCTTAACCGCATCTCCTAAATTATAAGTACGACCGTTGCGTTGACCCTTTACTTGATGTTTTTTTGGATCAAAGGAATATCGATCATCTTTTATGCTTTGTAATGTGACCATTCCTTCACAAAAATTCTCATTCATCCGCACAAACATACCAAACTCTGAAACTCCAGAAACCGTTCCATCAAAATATTCACCAACGTGATCTTTTACAAATACACACTGAAAATATTTAGTAGATTCTCTTTCTGCTTCAACAGATTTCCGCTCGGTACGAGAAATACGTTTACACATGTCAGACATGGTTGCACCGTACTTGTGAGTTTTAGTGGTGAGTTCTTCTTGTAAGACTCTGTGAACTAATAAATCGGCATAACGACGTATCGGAGAGGTAAAATGCGTATAATGCTCAAAAGCCAAACCATAGTGCCCAATGTTTTGGGTATCGTAAACCGCTTTAGCCATTGAACGAATTGCCATGGATTGAATCATATTAAATTCACTTGTTCCGCGCACTTCATCAAACAACTTGTTCATGCTTTTTGAAATTTCTCTAGGATCAGAATAACTGAATTTATAACCAAATTTATCAATAAAATCTTTAAAAACTTGAATTTTCCCCGGATCTGGTTCATCGTGACAGCGGTAAACAAAAGGAACTGGTGTCATCCCTGGAATGTGAGGTTTTGCTATGAATAATGCGACATGTTTATTAGCCATTAGCATAAATTCTTCCACCAATTTGTGGGCGTCCTTGGAGACTTTTGAAATAACCTTGATTGGTTTTCTGTCCTCGTCCAGTAAAAAACGCAATTCCTCCGATTCAATATTCATTGCGCCATGTTTAAGGCGTATGTTTCTATGAATCTTAGCAATTCCATTAAGAATATGAATTTCTTTTTTATAAGGTCCTTCCGCTCCTTCAATTATTTCTTGTGCCTCCTCATACGAAAACCGGTGATCAGAATAGATAACCGTTTTACCAAACCACTCTTTTTCAATTTTCCCTTCGGGAGTTATTTCAAAAACTGCGGAAAAGGTATATTTATCTTCATGCGGACGAAGTGAGCAAGCGAGATTAGACAGTTGTTCTGGCAACATGGGCACAACGCGATCAACCAAATAGGTTGAGTTTCCTCGTTTTAAAGCCTCAGCATCCATGGCTGTTTTTGGCGTAACATAGTGACTAACGTCAGCAATATGGACGCCAATTTCATAATTTCCATTTTTTAGATAATCCAAAGAAATGGCATCATCAAAATCTTTGGCGTCTACCGGGTCAATAGTAAATGTGGTAATACCTCTAAAATCTCTTCGTAATTTTATTTCTTCAGGATCCAAGGCCATTCCAACCTGTTCGGCTTCTGCTAAAACTGCATCAGGAAATCTTGGGTCGATATCGTTAGCATACAACACGGAAAGCATTTCTGCATCATTCGACCCTGGTCTACCTAAAACCTCAAGAACTTCGCCATAAGGTTTTGCGGTAGATTTTGGCCATGATGTAATTTTTACCATGATCTTGTCACCGTGTTTAGCGCCGTTCAATTTTTCTAAGGGTAAAAAAACATCTATGCCTGTTTTTGCGTTATCGGCAACCATAAACCCAAACTTTCCTTGGAGGTCTAATGTTCCTACAAAAAAAGTTTTTTCTCTTTTCAAAACATCTAAGACAATTCCTTCTTGACGGTCTCCTCTTTTAGGCAACAATCGAATAGAAACCAGATCGCCGTGAAGCGCTTGGTTAGTATTTTGTGGTGCGATATAAACATCATCGGTTCTTCCTGGAATAACTACAAAACCAGCTCCGCGAGCGGTCAGTTCGATATTTCCTTGTATGAGCTCAACGGACGAGTTTAGTGAAAAAACGCCATGTGGAGATTCGGTTAAAAACCCGTCTTCCGATTCGTAACAAAGAACTGCATAAACCAATTTTCGTAATTCATTGTCTTCAATGTTTAATAGAGAACCAACCTCTTTGTAGCCTAATTTAGCTGTAGGTTGTTGTTCAAAAAGTTTGCGAATAGCAAAATGTAGGCTTTTTTTGAGTTTTTGATCGCTTGTTTGTTGTCGATCTGGTGAAAATCCGGTTGATTTTGTGTGTGATTTGCGTCTATTTTTATCGTTGGACGCGTTTTTTTTATCTTTTCTAGACATGTATTATATTAAAAAAAGTCGAATAATTTTGTTCAACTTTAAGCGAAGATACGGAAAAAATAAAATCTCTTCTAAAACAGTGGTGTAACTGTAACGAATCTTCTTACTTTTGGGGAATCAATTTAATATACACGATATGAACCCACGAGTAGAAGCGGCATTAAATGCGCAGGTTATAAAAGAAGGATCTTCTTCTCAATTTTATCTTGCAATGGCATCATGGTCAGAAACAAAAGGACTAGAAGGAACGTCTAAGTTTATGTATCAACATGCTGATGAAGAACGTTTTCACATGTTGAAGTTGGTAAAATTTATTAATGAACGCGGTGGAACAGCTATAATTCCTGCAATCCAACAACCGCCGAACGATTTTGAAACGATAAGTAATGTTTTTGAATTGTTGCTGCAACATGAGTTATCCGTAACAGAAAGCATCAATAATTTGGTGCATATTTGTTTAGAAGAAAAAGACTACACCACACACAATTTCGTTCAATGGTATGTTGCTGAACAGTTAGAAGAAGAAGCGTTAGCGCGTGGAATTTTGGATAAGGTAAGAATGATTGGAGAAGACAAGGGCGGTTTATATATGTTCGACAGAGACTTGTTGCAGGCTGTAAATGTTGGACCCGCTAAAGAGCCAACGGCAAAATAATTCAATGCTGTTTAAGGCATAAAGTAACCTAAGTTTTCTCATAACACAGTTTTACCGGTTTAAACGCATGCAAATGAAAAACATTTTTGGAATTATTGCCTTGTTGCTCACGTTCAATTTTGGAGCACAATTAAATTATAAGTTCAGAAATTATACGATTGACGATGGACTTTCACAAAGTTCTGTAAATTCTATTGTTCAAGACGATATTGGAGCGCTTTGGATCGGAACCCAAGATGGGTTAAATAGATTTGACGGTTATTCTTTTGAAATATTCACTTCAGAAAACACAAAAGCGTTAGAAAGCGCATATATTGTAAGTAGTTATAAGGGTAGCGATGGAACACTGTGGTTCGGAACAGCAAACGGATTAACCTCTTATAACCAAACCACAGAAGAATTTTACACCTATAAGTTAAAGAACAAACAAGCGTTTTCAGTTTCATCTATAGCAGAAGATCAATTAGGACAAATTTGGTTTTGTGCCCAAGATGTTGGTTTGTATAAGCTTAATCCTAGAACAAAACAGCTAGCTGACATTACCAACAAGTTGCCATCAAAAAACGTAAAATCGATTTTCATTCAAGATAGCCACATGTTTATAGGTTTTGATGATCATGCAACGCTATACACTACGAATGCATTGAAGTCATTCGTAAAGATGAATGTTTCGAAATCGTTAAATACATCCGGATTAAACAAAGTAATTCAATATGGATATAACACGTTTTTCCTAGCTTCAAGCAACGGTGTTTTCTTTTATGATGCGCAATCCAACAACTTAACAGAGTTCAAGCCCGCAGGATTTGAAAATATTGGTAAGTTACTAGTGTCAGACATATATGTTGAAGATCAGTCAAAGTTTTTTATGTGCACCGAAAACAAAGGACTTTTAACATTAAAAAGAACAGAGGCCGGGTGGAGCGTAATGCAAACGGAACAAGATTTATTTCAAAAAAATGCGCTGCTAATCAACGAAATCAACTGTATAACGAAAGATGTTAATGGAGTGATTTGGCTTGGAACTCAGCGTGGATTGGGTGGATTTGATCCGGTAAGAGTTGGATTTCTTGGAATTGGTGCAAGCGCGAACCTAGATAAAGGACTTCCGACTCTAAATGTTTGGTGTTTTGAAGAAGACAAAAGTGACGGCTCTATGGTAATGGGATTGGATAATGCCGTTTCAAAAAAAGATGCTAAAACCGGAAAATTTCAACATTTTTTGAAACAAGACGACTTAAAAGAAATTGGTGAAGACAATAGTGTGTTGTCTCTAAAATACCTTGCAGCCAACACATATCTTGTAGGCACGTTGCGGGGTCTTTATAAACTAAGCGTTAATCCGAATAACCCTAAAGATTATAAGTATGAACCGATTACGCTCACAAATGACGGAATAGCGCTTGACCGAGCTTATTGTATTACTTATTGGAAAGAGAATAGATATTGGATTGGAACCAGAACGGGAGCATATTTATATGACACGAAAAAGGGGTTGATTGGGGTCTTTGAACACGAAAAATCGAATCAAAAAGAGTCAATTGGTCAAGGAGCTGTGCGGGTTATCTATAAGGATAAGCGAGGTAGAATGCTTTTTGCAACCGCGGCGAGTGGATTGTATGAACTCAAAATGAAAGAAAGTGAAATTACTTTTACACCTTCTAGCTATAACAAATTCATTCTAAAAGAAACCACAGGCTATATTACTTCCATGTTAGAAGACGCCAATCATATTTGGTTTGGAACATTGGGTTCAGGTTTAATTCGCGTGAATACAAGTACTAAAAAAGTTAAAGTCTTTTCGAAAAACGAAGGAATGCCCAATGCGGTTGTTTATGG
>JAYSRU010000005.1:0-6898 GCA_043720875.1 Crocinitomicaceae bacterium | reverse complement strand
GATCAATTTCCATCCCGTTGTAACCGTATCTGTACGGATTTGCTGCCTTATCTCGCCCTACCATTGCCATCCCGAACGGGGTGTAATCTGTTTTTTTTGTAGTAGAGCAGTTCACCTATCTCAATATATACATTTTACCAAAGTCTTTCTTGAAATGATTATCAGCACCACTATCTCTGTGTTTAATCTCTTCTCCATTAATTTTAGCGATAACATGGTATAAATATACACCGTTGGCTAAAAAGTCGCCAAATTCGTCTTTTCCGTCCCAAGCGTATTCACTTATGTTTCTTCCAATTTGCATCGTTCCAATTTCATCTTCGGTAATTTCACGTACCACTTTACCAGTTACCGTCATGATTTGAATGATCATTTCTTCTGGCACAGCACTTCCCGTTAAGGTGAAGACAAACCGAGTTGATGTACTAAACGGATTCGGGTAATTCATCATATAAGTTATACTTGACTCGTGAATAATTTCGAACTCAACTTTATAATCGAAATTTCCAGATAAATTTCCACTTCTGTCAGATCCCTGAACTTGTAATTTATATATTCCATCCAATAAGAATATTGCAGGATGTATGATCTTAAATCTTTTATTGTTAGCATTTGCTGGAATCCATTGCATGATTTGATTTCCTGCTCCATCGATAAATGGTATGCGCGTTTGTATGCCATTGGGGTCAGTTAAATAGATGCCAAATAAAGTTGTATCAGAATCTTGATCCATAACCAAGAACGGATTATCATCTTTTAAGCTGATGACAATTTCGTTTTCTGGGGCTATAATATCTCCATTCAAAATGCGCTGACCGTTAAAGGTAACGTCAAGAATTGGATTTATGTCATCTCCATTTACATAGAATGCGCGTTCTAAGAGATTATTGAAGTGAACTTGTTCAGGTTGATCGGTTACTGTTGCACTTCCTGTTAAGTATGGGTTTACTTCCATCCAAAAAGAATTGATGCCAGCTAAGCCTAGTGTGTTAAAGGTAACTGTATCTCTAAATGTTTCCCCAACTTTTAAGGAATCCTGACGGGTGTAGGCAATGGGATGTTTTATGTGATTTATGTCCTCAATCCAATAACTGACTAATAAGGAGTCCATGTCTAAATTGTAGATATTTTTTATATCCGCAGCAAATTGCACTTGTTCACCTTCCTCTAAGGTATCGCGTTGCGGCAACCAAGTATACGCTACACTTCCGTCAATTGCGGCCTCGGGCAAAGGTTGATAAAGTACATGCCATCTGTTGTTTTGTGCAGGACTAAACGTTACCGCATCTTTGTAATACGCATTCAAACGCAAATACGGATAAGTTGCCGCTGGAAGCAAAGCGTTTACGTTCAGCATGGAATCTTGAACACTAAATACGGTATCAATGGTTTGTAATACATTGCCTTGTGCATTCAAAGCTTGAATTCTTAAACGTGTGCTATCATTTGTAATTGGTTCTACCGAATTTTGTTTCCAATATATTGTTTTCCAGTCTGATGCAGGACCAATAAGCGTTGATGTTTCTTCTCCTACAGTAGTAGAACTTGTCATGATCGCATTTAGCTCAAAAGATTGCTGAGGAATATTACTTGTTGTTTCTACTACAGAGCCAAAGTCGCCTTTTTTGGCAAAGAAAATAAATGATTTATTGGTTTGCAAGGAGTCGGTTAATTGGGTAGAACCTAAATTTCGGAATGTGTTAAATAGTGTTGAATCCAATAAGTCCCAATTGGCAAAGTCTGCTTCTATTGTAGAGTATATTAGCAAGTAGTGACCATTAGGAACTTCATTTTCTACCATATTTCGGAACGCTGCGAGCTGTGTAGGATTATTTTGTTGAAACACAAAGTAGTATTCTATTCTGTTTCTACAAACGGAATAATCGTTTTGATTTCCAAATCCATGTGTTGGATTTTGTGTGCCATTTGTGGGATGATTCCAACGTTTGCCCCAAGGTAACAATGAAATAGGATCTATTACCGCAACATGTATGGAAGGGGTTAAACCGCACATGTTACTTTCTTTAATGTCGCCATCAATTTTGTACCATTGTAAATTGTATCCATCGGATGTGATTGGTAAATTTGTTACCTTGCAATTTAATGTTGCCAAACGTGGACCAAACTCTCGATCTCTGTTTGGCCGACTATAATTTACATTCGAGAATGCATTATTTTTAAATTGAAAGAAGTGATCTTGTCCCCATCCCGTTTTACCATTAATGTATTGAAAACTGCTTTCTCTCCAAGTTGGCGTGGTTGAATCTACAGCAACTCTCCAAAAGTAAACCATACTGTCGGTGCAAACCAATGGACTCGAAAGATTGGTTGTAAAATCTAACCATTGACTTGGGTCTACTTCCTTAACACCTCCGAGACCGGTCAATTTATAATACCTGTGTTGGTCTGGGGAGTTAAATAAATCGGTGGTATCTATTTCAAAAACATAAGTATTTAATGAAGCAATGGGGTTAATTGTTGAAGCCTTTACAGTAACTGAAGGATTTGGAACCACGGCATAGTCGTAAGGTTCTACCGGCAAGATACCATCTATGTTAACAAATAGTGTTTTTGTAATTTGATTATTTGATAGTTCATCGTACTGTTCCGGGAATAAACTTGGAAGATCAATACTGATATTGAATGAGTTGATTCCAATAGATACATTAGGTTGCAATGGCATTTTTAACTTTACCGTATCATTGTAATTTAAGTAGGGAAGGGTAATGGTGTAAATAGAATCTTCAGTTAAAAGTGGAAAGTCTCGTATTACTTGTATAGTAATAAGAGAATCAATTGATCTTCCAAGATTACTGACAACAATGTTAAGCGTAATACTGTCTGTTTCTAAATCGATAAAATTTGGAGTTACGTAGGTGTTTTCAATCGAGATATGTATTTCTGGTTTTTTGTGCCAATTTAATTTCATAATCGGATCCCCATGAAATGCCATTTGCAAACAGGTAGATTCTAAATAGGGATCATTACTTCCAGTATAAACAGATGCGATATTCTTCTTAATTTGCGATGCCAGTGGTAAACCATAACTCAGCGAACTAAATTGTTGGTAAAGCTTAGTAGTGTAGGTGTTCAAATAACCTGCATATCCATATTTCACAGAAGATAGAAATCCAATAGCACCTTCGTTGGCGATCAATAAAAAGCGTTCGGATGTGCTCAACGCATTGGGTTGAAAAATATCACCTGTGTAACAAGCATTTCCAATAACAACGGGATATTTGTCCTGATTATTCCAGTTTATTGGTTCATCAATATTTTGATCAAAACCATCTGCCGATGCGTGGCCAAAGAAGTTCATTATACTTGCACCTTCCTGTAATAAACTATTAATATTGGTTAAGGTTACGGGGTTTATAGGATCTGAAACTGTCTTGTAAAAGGATTTCACATTTCCGGCATATTTACTGCCTTCAATGATATCTTCCATTCCCTGTAAATAGTATTTGAAATCGGATTGTTCCGTTTCACTCGAACCTCCTCCGAAATGCAATACTTGTTTTTGCCACTGTTTCAAAGGAATATCATAAATCGAACTTTGTACTTGTTGATTTTCGTAGGTAATCAATTTGGTTAAGTATAAGTCGGCGGTAGCATTATCAGAAACTGCTAATCTACCAGTTGGAATCAAGGGTTCCCAAGGAGATCCTGGCACTAAGCCAGCAGTTATTGCATAATCGGAAGAAGGGAAACCATACGACGGAAGTAAATTTTTATCATAATTTGCCCCACTTATACGTGCTCCTATTCCAGCAAAAGTTCCAGATTCTGATGCTTCTCTAACGCCTTTTCCAAATAAAAATAAACCAACAGGTTTTATTGGAGCCGAAGCATGTATGTCTTTTACAAAATTTCGAATAGCCAAAACATGTTTAGGTATTCCGGCACCATATTGCAAATAAAGCTCTTCGATGTCGGCAAGCAGAACATTATGTTGTCCTCCTAAAATTGAATTTCTATACGCTGCATAGTTTGAAACACTGGCTTGTAATGTTGGCGGGTAAACTACAATTAATGCACTGTCGATAGGTAATGCAGCAAAATCCGTAAAATTACCTGAACTATTTATTAGAACCAAAGAGGTGATGTCTAAAATTGTTGAGGCAAGTTGAATGTATATGGGTTGTTCTGATTCAACAGAGTTAGGTACTAATGCTTGATAATCTATTCCGTTCCATTGCAATTTTAACTTAACTTTATTAGATCCAATGGCAAATGCATGGTATTCGGCATTGCTCATGCCGGTAAAATTTAATAAGCTTTTGGTGCCAATTGTTGAGGTTCGCACTTTCCATTTTTCAGCGTTAGAAAAGGCAAAATTTGTAGTACGCGGGTATTCTATTTGGGCGTATTGAAAACTTTGCAAGTCAGTTAACACACCCATGTCGTCAATTAATTTCCAAGCCAAATTTGTTGCTCCATCTTGAATTGTTCCCGGCGCCAAAGATCTGTTTACAACCCATTGATCATAACCAAACCATGAAGAATCCGCCATTAAATAAGACGAGCTACCAATCAGCCATTGTAGGTGATGATTCCCTAGACTAGGCAAAGTAACGTCTGCGTTATTCATCGAAACACTTTTTCCATGAAATTTCGAGTTAGGCGCATTAATCCCGCTGTATAAGGAAGTGGTGAGAAATGTCTGATTCAAGGTGGTGCCTCCAGGAACAGCATTAAAGGAACCGCTTCCCCATCCTTCCCCAGCAGTATAAAATGAACTTGATACACCTGTATACTTAAATCCTTCACTATAATTATTGCGGTAGTCTAATTTCTCTAAATCCCAAACATAATCTACAGGTGTGTAGGGAGCAAAATTAACATCAATTTCTTCTGTATAGCGTAAAGCAGCCGAGGATGCATCTATCGTTAAGAAATAATAGATGGTATCATTGTAAAGACTATAATTGGGATTTCCAATGTGTTTTGGATTAGAATAAAGCGTCGAGTCGAACCAACCATCATTGCGTTCAGCATAAAATTCTAAATAATCCCCGGTTTCTAAGGTACCATTTCCATCGTCAAAAACATATACCGGAACTTCTTGCTCTCGACCATAAATTTTCATAGATGAAGCCAAGGTGTTTACCGGAATTCCTGCACTTGCAAGTAAAGCAGGAGAAATTCTAAAAAGTCCAGTTTGTGTTATCGGAAATTTGTAATATTTTTGAGAGTAGTTTATCCACTCGTTACCATACGTTTGACTCAAAACTCGAGTTGAAGTTCCAAATACTATAAACGTTGTTAAAAGAAAGAGTAGTAGTATTTTCATTTAACCTTTTTTAGGTGGAACAGGCTTGTTTAATTTTATTTTTAGCGAAATTACATGCGAGTAAAGGGCTACACTTTGATCACCAATATCCGTGAATGCATAATCTAACTTAAATCCTTTGATACCGATTCCAATACCAACATTGGGCTGAAAGGTTAATTTTTTTGAATCGTCCAATTCTTTAATACGCTGAATGTTTGTAATTCCTGCGCGCAGGTAAACGAAGGTTTTAAAACCAAATTCAATACCCAAGTGTGGATCGAAACTAAATGGTTTTCCTGGGAACAAAACGTTTCTTTGCCCATCTGTCGTTATGTCAATATCTAATTCTGTAGCGGTCCATATTCCTTTTTTCCCAAGGTCGAACTTGCCTTGTGCACCAAGTATTAATCTTGGCAAGGTTAATTCTAAACCATTTTGAGGCAAGGCATTACCTGTTTTTAGAAAAACTTCTTTTGTTTCACTGTTCAAATCGAAAATCCAACTATTGAAAGTAGAAGTTACATCGCGCATGGTTGCTCCAAAGGCCCAACGTTTCTTTAGGCGGTATTGTGCTCCGGCATCCAACCCAAAACCGTAAGATTTGGCAAAGTCACCCACTTTACGGTAGATTATTTTGAAATTTGCACCGACACTAAGTCCAGGAATTCTCATTTTTCGGGCGTAAGAAAATGTGAAAGCATAATCACCTGCGGCAAATGTTGATATACGATCGTAATCAATTTTCCCACCGTTGTCAATCAATTGGGTTGTGTTTGGGATGTTATCCACTCCGAAGCGAATAAACGAAAAACCAGCGGTACTCATGCTGTCAATTTTGTGTGCAATGCCTAAATAATCGTATTTAGCAATTCCTGCAAAGTATTCGGAGTGCATTAAACTTACTTCAAGCCATTTATTGCAATTAACCAAACCAGCAGGATTCCAATAAATACTATTCACATCGTCTGTTTGGGCAGTCATCGCATTTCCCTTTCCAAGGGCATCTGCGCCAACCCCAATCTGAAGAAATTCATTGGAGTATTTAGGAGCCAACTCACCTTGAGCGTATCCAGAAAAGCTATAAACGGTGAAGAGAATAGTGCTTAAAAGAAGTATTAAATTATTTTTAATCATTTTATTAAAACGCAGTTTGCTGTACAAAATTGCTTTTAGTAGCTTTGTGGCTACAAAACGCCATAAAAATAATAAATTTTTGTCGTTAAATGAGTATGAATTACCAAAAAGCTAGTATCAATGTTTAATATACCCAATCTATTAACCGCCGCCAATTTAATGTGCGGTGTTTTTGCAATCATTGCTACACTTGCTGGTCATATTGATTTAGCGCCATGGCTTATTTTTTTAGCTGCAATATTTGATTTTTTAGATGGGTTTGCTGCACGTTTATTAAAGCAGCAAAGTCCACTAGGCGGGCAACTGGATTCGCTGGCAGACATGGTGACTTTTGGAGTTGCACCTGGAATTTTGATGTTCGTGGTATTGATTCTCTGTGGGGGACAAGCCTTTGCTTTGGAGGCAGGGAAAAATGTTTGGAGTTTGGAACCTGATAATTTTCACAAAGCAGTGAAGTTCTGGATTGATGGATATTTTACAAATTTGTTT
>JAYSRU010000004.1:0-6937 GCA_043720875.1 Crocinitomicaceae bacterium | reverse complement strand
CCAGTTTTGATACAAATAAACAAGGTGTAAATGAACTCATTGAAGGCGGCAAAGGCAGTGGCAATTGGTATATTCCTTTTGCCGAGTTGTCGGGTAGGGCAGGAGAGGAGTGGCAATATCAAATAGGTGCAAGAGGTGTTTATTTCGATTTTTTGAATAAATTTTCCTTTGAACCACAAGGCAGTTTACGGTTTAATGTGAGACAAAATCAGTATTTGCAACTGTCTTACAGCCGACAAAGCCAATTGATTTCGCCAGAGATTTATTTTTATCAAATCAGCAATATTTACATTTATAAAAACAAAGATTTTGTAAAATCGCACAACTTAAATCTGGCTTACGAAAGAAAAATATTAAAAGATATAACTTTTAGAGCCGAGGGTTTTGCGCAGTTTTATGACAATGTTTATGAAAACAGTATATCTACGCCTAATTCTTCTATAACCATTTTAGAAACATCCAATCCGCAATCTTTGGGTGCTGCAACGGGAAGCGTAAGAACGGTAGGCGGCTCGATTTCGTTATCGCAATCTTTCAAAAAAGGCTATTTTTGGTTGGCAAATGCGACTATTTTTGACACAAAACGCATAAAAGACGGTTCTGAAAGAGACATGCTTTTCAACAATCAATACGTCACCAATGCCCTTTTAGGTAGAGAATGGGCTTTGGGTAAAAACCAAAATAGGTTTTTAGGCGCAAGTTTGCGTGGAATACTGAGGGGTGGTTTTTATGATATTTATCAGAATGAAAATGTATTCCAAAACACTAAAAAAGTAGCTGATTATGTCAGAGCGGATTTCAATATTTATCTAAAAAGCAATAAGAAAAAATGGAGTTCAACGGTTCAATTAGATATCCAAAATGTGATAAGCAAAGAGAACGCTTGGGCTACGGCTTTTGATAAGTTTCAAGGAAAAACAATTTTAAAAACACAATTAGGCTTGATTCCAAATTTGAGTTATAAAGTAGAATTTTAATTATATTTACACGGATTTAAGGATTAATTGGATTAACGGATTATAATCTTTTAATCATAATAATTTTTTAATCCGTGTAAAATAAAAAAGTAAAGATGAAGATTTTAAACATCGTTTTGTGCGTCATGTTTCTATTATTTTGGGGTCTGCAATACAACGATCCAGACCCTTATTTATGGATGCCTATTTATGCTTTCGTGGCGTGGGTGTGTGGTTTAGCTGCCGTGAAAAGATACAATAAAGGATTGATTTTCATCGGGTTATGTATATTAATTGTTTATACCTTAACTTATATTCCTGCCGTCATAGATTGGATAAAAATGGGTATGCCGAGTCTTGTTGAAACCATGAAAGCGGATAAGCTATACATCGAGTTAGCAAGAGAATTTGGCGGCTTAGTTATTTGCGATTTAGCTTTATTGTTTCAGTTTTATCAAGCAAAAAAGTATGAAAATTAGTGATTGGTTATTAGTGATTGAGTGAATCACCAATCACTAATCCCCATCTATAAACTTTTCAAAACACCACCGTCCACAGGCAGATTAATCCCCGTAATATAATTCGCCATTTCAGAACACAAAAAAGCCACAGCATAAGCCATTTCTTCTGGTTGCCCGAGCCTACCAATAGGAATTTCGGAGAGCATTTCTTTGGTCACATCATCCAAGTTTTTACTCGATTTTTCACTTTTAAAAAGATTCAATGCATTCAATCTTTCAGTGGCGATATAGCCAGGCAATACATTATTGACGGTAATACCGTACGGAGCAAGTTCAGTAGCCAATGTTTTTGCCCAATTGGCAACCGCCGCTCGAATGCTGTTAGAAAGCACCATATTGGTTTTAGGTTGTTTGATGGTCGAAGAAAGTACATTAATTATACGACCCCAACCATTCTGTTTCATGCCTTCAATAGCTTGTTGTGCTAAAAAATGATTAACAAGCAAGTGCATTTCAAAAGTTCTTTGAAAATCATCGAGCGACTTATCCATAGCTGCACCCGCAGGAGGCCCACCCGTATTATTGATGACAATATCAACGGTATTTTCTTTAAAAAAACCAGAAACCGATTTCTTAAAATTTTCTAAATCAGAAAAATCAGCTACAATATATTTATGCGAGACCCCCTCAGTATTTTTGAGTTCTGAGAGGGTTTCAATGAGTTTTGCTTCATTTCGAGCGAGTAGAACGACCGATGCTCCGTTTTCCGCCAATTGTTTAGCGATTGCTTTGCCGATGCCTTGTGTACTACCGCCTACGAGGGCTGTTTTATTTTTGAGAGAAAAATCCATTATAAATTTGATAAAAGAGATAATAATAATACTTATTTTATAAGGAGTGAAAAAGAAAAATAATTGTTAAAGTAGGCTGTTTAGATATAAAACTAAGAAATATTTTGTGTAAAATTTTTTATTTAAAATATTATTCGTAACATTGCCTTATATTCAATCAATGAGAAATTACTACATCCTACATCTTATAAAGCCTTTTAACCTATAATCACGTCATCAAATTGAAGCATCAAATGTATGCTTGTAATCCAATAGTTTTTTAAGAAAAAAATAATTTTGTGTGTTTATCACAACATTTTAAA
Source organism: Crocinitomicaceae bacterium (assembly GCA_043720875.1). Classification (GTDB taxonomy): domain Bacteria; phylum Bacteroidota; class Bacteroidia; order Flavobacteriales_D; family Crocinitomicaceae; genus JAYSRU01. The sequence continues at coordinate 4,367 of JAYSRU010000004.1, read as the reverse complement.
TGCAATATTTTATTTATAAATGTCAAAACGACAATTAATAAACTATAACAACGGAATGTATTGGAAAATTAATTAATTCATAATCAAACTCTTATTAGAATCATGGTAACTAAATTTAACTCTCCCTTTGGGCGACTCTTCATTGTGTTAATCTTGTTTTTGACCACCTTTGCGGCGAGTGCGCAAAGCCGTCAAGTAACGGGATTAATAACAGGCGAAGACAATGACCCTCTCGTAGGCGCAAGCGTTGTGCAGAAAGGCACAAGTAACGGCGTAGTCACAGATGTTGACGGGAAATTTTCAATCGCAATAACAGGCGATAATGCAGTTTTGGTTGTTTCTTATGTTGGTCAAAAGACGCAGGAGGTGGCTGTTGGTGCGCAGAATGATATTAGTATTCAAATGGCGAGTTCTACTTTGGAGGAAGTTGTTGTTACGGGATATTCAGTTGATAAAAGACGGCAATCTACAGGAGCTGTCTCGATTGTTAAATCCAGAGATATAACAAATGTTCCTTCTTCAAGTGTTGAGCAACAACTTCAAGGTAGAGTTGCTGGTTTAACAGTTGTAACAGGTAGTCAACCTGGTTCGGGTAGTCAAATTCGTATTCGTGGTTTCGGTGCGTTTGGTGGCAATGAACCTTTAATTATTGTTGATGGGTACCCAGTTGGTAATGTAAACTTTCTAAATCCAGAAGATATTGAAACGACAACAGTTTTAAAAGATGCTTCTACTGCCTCCATTTATGGTGCAAGAGCTGCCAACGGTGTAATTGTATATACCACCAAAAGAGGTAAGAAGGGTGCTAAAAAACTAAAAGTTACTTATGACGGTCTTTATGGCGTTACAGACCCAGGTACGGGACAAAAGATGATGAACCCACAAGACCAAGCTACTTGGACTTGGAATGCTTATCGAAATTCGGGTATTAAGCTTTCGCACCCACAATATGGAACGGGTGAAAAGCCAGTGATTCCAGATTATCTAAAAGTAGGTGACAAGAATGGTGTAATTGGAACGGTTGATTTGGCAGCAGAACAAAAGAAATACAACATCAAAGGGCCAACGATTGGTGATTTTTATCAAGTTATCAAAGCCAATAAAGAAGGCACAGATTGGTACGCCGCCTTGACGCAAGCTGCTCCAATTCAAAGGCACACCTTGGGCTTTGAAGGTGGCGGTGATGCTTCACGCTTTTATGTGGGACTATCGGCACAGGATCAATATGGTATTTTGTCAAGTCAAAGGGCAACCCGTTATGGTATGCGCATAAACACTGAATTTGACCTTTTTAAAAATGTCAGAATTGGTGAAAACTTGCAAATGACTTATCTTTCAATCTTAGGTCGTGATGGAGGTAGTAATGGATTACAATCGTCACAACAAGAAAACGATATTTTAGCAGCATTTAGATCTCCTACAATTATTCCAGTATATGACGAGTTTGGAGGCTTTGCGGGAACGACTGCGCTTGGTTTTGGTCAAGGGTCAAACCCAGTTGCCAACCAACAGAGAAGACAATCAAACAAAGGATTTGACGCTTTAGCCTCTGGTAATTTCTATCTTGAAATTGACCCAATTAAAGATTTAACGTTCCGTTCTTCGATTGGTGGTAATTATGTAAATTATCATGGTTACGGTTATGGTTTTCCAATTTATGAAACGCTTGAAAATAAAGGGGTTAATTATGCATACAATGAGTATGGTGGATACGGTTTAGGTTGGACTTTTACAAATACGCTCTCATACAAAAAACAATTTGGGATTCATGGTGTTGAATTATTGGTTGGTCAAGAGGCACTCAACACAGGCTTTGGTAAAGGTCTTGACGCAAGTGGTAGAAAGCCTTTTTCGGGTGATCCTAATTACATCACTATTTCTACTTTGGATGAGAGAAATCCTCCAAATAGTTTTATTAATATTGGTTCAACCTTTAATTCTTATTTTGGTAGAGCTATCTACAATATGAATGACAAATACATACTAACTGGAGTCATTAGACGAGATGGTTCCTCGAAATTTGGTTCGAATACAAGGTATGGTATCTTCCCTGCAGTATCGGCAGCGTGGAGATTATCAGCTGAGCCATTTATGAAAAATGTATCGTGGATTACGGACTTGAAAATTAGAGGGGGCTACGGTGAAATGGGTAATTCAAATAATGTTAATCAAGATAATCAATACGATCTTTTTGCCACAAGTGTAGAAAATTCTTCGTATGATATTGGTGGAACAAATGCTGGAGTAGTCAATGGCTTTAAGCAATCAAGGATTGGAAACCAAAATGCAAAATGGGAGACGAGTGTAACTAAAAATATTGGTTTCGATGGTTCATTCTTTAAGGGAAAATTAGATGTTATTTTTGATTTATGGCAGAAAGATACAAGGGATTTGTTAAACGTATTGGATTTTGTGGCACAAGCGGGTACAGCTGCTGCGCCTTCTCAAAACGTGGGTACTATGGTTAATAAAGGTATTGATATTCAAGTCATAACAAAAGGTAATTTCACAAGTGACCTTAAATACGAATTTGATGTAACAGGCAGCTTCCTTAAAAATGAAATTACTGAGATTGGCGGTGGTCTTACATACTTAACATCTGTAAATCCAGGATTTAGAGACGTATTTCCTATTCGCAATCAATTGGGTTATTCACTGTCTTCTTTTTATGGTCTCAAAGTGCTGGGTTTATTTCAAACTGATGCTGAGGTAAAATCAGCACCTACACAAGATGGAGCTGCGATAGGTAGGTTTAAGTTTGCGGACATTGATGGCAGAGATCCAGTAACGAAGAAATTAACGGGTAAGCCTGATGGAAAAGTTGATTCGGACGATAGAACATACTTAGGTAGTCCTGTTCCCAGTTTCACAGGGGGATTGAACTTTAAAATTTCTTACAAAAATTTTGACGTGGCAGCGTATTTTTACACGTCAATTGGCAATAAAATCTTTAATGTCTCAAAGAGATTCACTGATTTTTATCCATTATTCCCAGGTTCTGCCATATCTGAACGTGTAAAGGAAACGTGGACACCTCAAAATACAGGCGCAAAAATCCCAATTTTTGAAGACTATAACGGTTTTAGCTCCAGTAAGACATCCAGTGACTTTTACGTCGAGGATGGTTCTTATTTAAGATTTCAAAATTTGTCAGTTGGATATAATATGCCTTCGGAGGTAACAAATAAGTTAAGATTGGGTAGAGTACGGGTTCATGGCTCAGTTAATAATTTATTTACAATTACGGGGTACGGTGGACTTGACCCTCAAGTAGCAGGTGCTTCTGATACTAATTTTGGAATAGACTTGGGTAATTTCCCAGTTACCCGTCAGTTCACTTTTGGTGTAAACATTGGATTCTAACTCAACAACTATTTAAAATTTAAAATTATAAAAAAATGAAAAAGGTAAATATTTTAATTCTGAGTGCCTCCTTATTTTTTGGCATTTTTGCTTGTAGTGATGGTTATTTAGAAATTCCAGCAACGGGATCGCTTGCTGAGGCGCAGTTAGTAGCCAGCAAAGCTGGATTAGAAGGAAGTTTAATTTCTGCTTATGCTCAATTGAGTGGTTTGGGAAGTTATGCTTCTGGCCCCTCAAATTGGGTTTGGGGTAGCATCAGGGGTGGGGATGCCAATAAAGGAACAGATCCTGGTGATTTTTCTACTATTAACCCATTTCAAAGATTCGAGTACGATCCTTCACTTGGCTTTTCTGAAGAATTGTATAAAGGGCACTTCGAGGGTGTTGCAAGGGCTAACATCACTTTAGCTCTGTTAAAAAAGGCAAGTGCTGATGTTAAAGCTGAGGATGTTGCCAGAATGGCGGCTGAGGCTCGGTTTCTAAGAGCGCATTTTTATTTCCAGTTGAGAAGAAATTTCAAAAATATTCCCTACGTTGATGAAACACTAAATACCAACAATGGTATTGAAAAAGTTAAGAATGATGTTGAAGTTTGGCCTAAAATTGAAGCTGATTTTAAAGCTGCTTATGATGGATTGCCCGAAACTCAGTCTGCGGTTGGTCGTGCTAACAAATGGGCTGCCGCTTCATACTTGGCGAAAACGTATATGTTTCAAAAGAAGTTTACAGAAGCAAAGGCTTTATTCGATTTGATTATTGCCAATGGTAAAACTACTGGTGGCAAGAAATATGCTTTACTACCTAATTATTCTGCTTTGTATCGCGTTGCAAATGATAACAATGCTGAATCAATATTTGCGGTACAAGCTACTGTGAAATCTGGTAATGGTAACAATGCCAATTCTGATTTGCAATTAAACTTTATTCAAGGTGTAGATCCAGGTACTTGCTGTGGATTCTTCCAACCTACTTTTGAATTCGTCAATTCATTCCGTACCAGATCG
>JAYSRU010000003.1:0-6949 GCA_043720875.1 Crocinitomicaceae bacterium | reverse complement strand
TACAAATATCAATGGATGGAAAAGGTCGAGCAATCGACAACATTTTCATTGAGCGATTATGGAGAACTGTAAAATATGAAAATGTATACTTGTATGTTTATCAAGATGGTTTATCTTTACATTCAGGACTCGATAAATATTTTGAGTTTTACAACAACGTACGAATTCATCAATCACTAAAATACAAAACACCAAACGAGGTGTTTAAATTAGCGGCTTAAAAATGAGAATAACTTTTTTCGACCTTTGCCTTGAGGGCAGGTCAAAAAGTTATTTCCCATTTTAAGCACTAAACCAACCAAAAGTAGAAGCACGTTCAATACTTAACTTGAACTAAAAACTGTCCGATGAATGGGGGGTAGCATACCCATTGAGATATAAAATCCTGGGCTTTGTGTTGTTGACATGCAAAAATAGATAATAAAACGATTAGTAATTTTGGGTAATTCATATCCTATGGTTTCAAGTTTAGAATGCAACTTTTGATTAAACAATAATTTTTCAAGTACAAATATAGCAGTTTAGCAATGTAAATACCCATTCTAGTTTTACAAAAGTTGAGTTTACAAATACATTTAAGTATGATTAATGTCGCTATAAACTTACTTAAGTTGTGTGCCTATTGTTACTGCTTATTTTGGGTAATCTAATTGTCCCAATTCAGATCACTGTGCAATTTACGAATAGTTGTTTTTTATACCTAAGCCTATCGAAGGCACAAAAAAATAGGACTCAATTACTTGAGCCCTATTTCATATCATTTAATACGAATGTATTATTCGCCTACTACCGTAAACTTGAATGTTGGTTTAACACCTTTGTGAAGGTTCGCTTCAGCTTCGTATGTTCCAACTTCTTTAATTGGTTCGTCTTTGATTTTTAATGATCTACGATCAATATCAAATCCTTGAGCTTTCAATGCTTCAGCCAATTGAACTGTATTCACAGATCCAAAGATTTTACCATTTTCGCCAACTTTTGTTCCAATTGTAACAACAACATCTACTAATTTTGCAGCAATTGCTTCAGCTTCAGCAGTGATTTTTGTTTCTTTGTGCGCACGTTGCTTAATTGTTTCAGCATGCGATTTCTTTGCAGATGCAGTTGCTAATACTCCGTATCCTTGTGGGATCAAGTAATTGCGACCGTAACCTGGTTTTACAGAAACTACTTCGTCTTTGTATCCGAGGTTATCTACATTTTTCTTTAATATAATGTCCATGATGTATTTTTTAAGTCTCGGTTAATTATCTCAACATATCCGCTACATATGGCAAAATTGCGATATGACGTGCACGTTTGATTGCTTTGTTAACTTTCTTCTGGTATTTCGCAGAAGTTCCAGTAATACGACGTGGAAGAATTTTTCCTTGCTCATTGATTAATTTCAATAAGAATGAAGCATCCTTGTAATCTACATACTTGATACCGCTTTTCTGAAAACGGCAATATTTTTCTTTCTTAATCTCGATGTTGATCGGAGTAAGGTATCTTATATCGTTTGACATTTCTCTTTTCTTTAGGGATTAAGCCTGAGCAACTGGTGCCTCAACAGGTTTTACTTCTTTTGAACGACTGCGGAATTTATCAGCAAACGCAGCATGATGCTTGTCCATCTTCACGGTCAAGAAACGCATAACGCGCTCGTCACGTTTAAACGCAAGTTCAAGTTTACCAATAACATCACCTTCGCCTTCATACTGAAGTAGGTAATAAAATCCAGTAGTTTTTTTCTGGATTGGGTATGCAAGTTTTCTAAGACCCCACTTCTCTGAGTGAGCAAGTTTGCCGCCATGAGCAGCAACTTCAGCTTCGAATTTTTGCACTGCTTCCTTTGCCTGATCATCAGACAAAACGGGAGTAAGGATGAAAACAGTTTCGTAAGAATTCATATATAAATAAATTAATTTAAGGGTGCAAAGATACTGTCTTTCTTGAAATAAACAAGTTTTCAACAAAAAGTTATGTCATTTCACTGCATTTTTCTGCTAAAAATGAAATTATGTAGAGATCTTTTCTACTTTTGAACTTTCAACGGCTGACATGATTCCAAGTAAAGCGATAAATCCTCTTATTACAATTGGTAGAAAAGACCTTGCCTCCTTCCCTACTTTACAGGCAGACAATGTTCCTGTAAAAATAGATTCTGGAGCGTATACTTCATCCATGCACTGTGATTCGGTTAAGTTAATAGGCAATGAACTTGTTGTTGTTTTTTCCAATTTACGTTATCCTATTACTGAAAGCATAACCCTGAAATTCGATACGTTTAAAACTAAGAACGTCAAGAGTAGTAATGGAATTTTAGAAGAACGATATTTCATTACACTACCGATTCAACTCTTCCAGCAAACATTCGATTGTCAATTTTCGCTCACGCAACGTGCAGATATGAGACATCCAGTATTACTGGGGCGTAAATTCTTGAAAAAAAAATTCATCGTAGACGTATCAAAAGTATTTCTGTCGTTTAAACAAGCTTAAAATAATTAAAAATAGCATTCATGAAAATTGGAATTCTTTCCCGTAACTCACATTTATATTCAACCCGTAGACTCGTTGAGGCGGCTATTGCACGCGGACATGAAGTGCATGTAATCGATCATTTAAAATGTAACATTGAAATAGATAAAGGTCCTAAGTTGTATTTTAGTGATCATTATTTAGAAAATTACGATGCGATTGTTCCTAGAATTGGTGCTTCTGTTACATTTTATGGTACTGCGGTTGTACGCCAGTTTGAAATGATGGATGTTTATACCACCACATCTTCAAGAGGTTTAGTGCATTCGCGTGATAAATTGCGTTGTTTACAAGTATTGTCTAAAGCTGGACTTGGTTTACCTAAAACGGTGTTTACTAATTATTCAAAAAATGTTGATCACATAATAGAGTCTGTCGGTGGAGCTCCAGTTGTACTGAAACTTTTAGAAGGAACCCAAGGATTAGGAGTAGTTTTAGCTGAAAACCCAAATGCTGCAAAATCTGTTTTGGAAGCGTTCAATGGCTTGAAGGCTAGGGTAATCGTGCAAGAATTCATAAAAGAAGCTGGCGGTGCAGACATTCGTGCTTTTGTGGTGGATGGAAAAGTGGTTGGCGCTATGAAACGACAAGGAAAAGAAGGTGAGTTTAGATCAAACCTACACCGTGGTGGCATCGGTTCTATAATACAATTGACTGCTGAAGAGGAACATGCAGCTATTTTAGCAACACAAACACTCGGTTTAGACTTGGCAGGCGTTGACATGTTGCAGTCGGAACGCGGACCGTTGGTATTGGAGGTAAATTCATCTCCTGGCTTACAAGGAATTGAAAGCACTACAAAATTTGATATTGCAGGTTCTATCATTGCCATGATTGAAAAAAATGCCCTGAGATGATTGCGAAAAAATTAGTCATACTAAAAACAGATATTAAGCCCGGAAAGGGGTATGAACTTAATCTCGAGGTGGCTCATTTACACACCCACACTCCTATTCAAGTTCCGGTAATTGTTGAGCGCGCCCACATAGACGGACCAGTTTTGTTATTATTGGCAGGGATGCACGGCGACGAAATTAACGGAATGGAAATCGTTAGGAGAATGATTCGCAAAGGATGGAATAAACCTACTGCGGGAACCGTAATTTGCATTCCTGTTTTTAATATTTTTGGATTTTTGAATGTTAGACGTGAATTGCCAGATGGTAGAGATTTAAATAGAAGTTTTCCAGGAACAGCGAGTGGATCATTAGCTAGCCAATTTGCCTATCATTTCATGAAGGAAATAGCGCCTTGTACGGATATCGTTTTAGATTTTCATACCGGATCTGCCCAACGCAGTAATATGGCACAAATTCGTTGTGTGTTCTCCGATGAAACGAGTTTAGGTTTGGCAAAAGTGTTTTCACCCCCTTTTATTGTTCACTCGAGTTATATACCAAAATCGGTGCGTGAAGCAATGAACAAACGAAAAAAGAAGATACTACTTTTTGAAGGAGGAACAACGAATAGCTTGAATGAATCTATTATTTCAGAAGGAATAGATGGAATCAAAAGGATAATGGACCATTTAGAAATGAGAAATTTCAAAGACACTCAAAAACGTGATCCAATCTTAATTAAAAAATCTAAATGGTTGCGTGCTTCGCATTCTGGTATGCTGCAAGTTTCTATTGCCAATGGTGATTACGTTACTTCAAATACAATCATCGGAATTATTTCGGATCCTTTTGGAAGAGCAGAGCGAAAAATAAAGGCAGGCGTTGAAGGATATGTGTTCTGCGTAAATGAATCTCCAATCATCAATAAAGGCGATGCACTTTTTCATGTTGGAACGATCGCTTAAAACTAATTTAGTTACTTGAAAACTTAAGTAGCGTTAAAAGGCGCTGTAAATCTACGTTGAAATTTGAATTCCTTATTCAACTAACAGTGTTTTCTTACTTCTTGACTTTAACAAAGTCAATCGACGTGCTGTAAATTGAGCCCTTCAAAGTACACTTGTCTCCTTTTTTTGACACCGTTAATTCGCCAGTTGCGGAACTACTTTCTTTCGATAGCAACAAAACCGTTCCTGATTTTTCAGTTGAAAGTATAGCGTAATTATAAAACTCTTCCAAAACTTCATTTTTATGCGTTACCGTAATTTTTATTTTTGACTCAAATACCTCAAGTAAAATTGCAGCCTCCTCCACTTTTACTTGATTACCTTCCACCAGTAGCATGTAAGATTCCAGTTTCCCTTCGTAATTGCCGAGTATCTTTGGTTTACTAAAGGTTGCACTAACACCAGTGGCAAGTACGAACAATAAAAAGACAGGAATAAGTGTTTTCATAATTTTTGATTAATTCATGCAAATGTATTAAGACTAGTTGATTAACTCAACTTTTATTTTATTTCGTAAATCGGTAAACAATAAGAATTCAATTCAAAGTTTTCAGAATGCTTATAAATATAATCTAATTGGGCATCTCCATCTAATCCAAACTGCTTGTCTTACACTTTCTTTAACTCAAATGCTTTTTTGAGTTCTGAATTTCGATATAATATTTGCACCGCCATATCTTCAAAAACATAGTCAGAATAACCTTCTTTTTGAGACAAATAGCTGTCAAAAAAGTTCCATCTGAAATAGCTGTCTTCCATTTCAGGCAATAATGCATTTGCCAAAAACAAAGCTCTGTCCTGTCTTACATTGACGAGAATATCTCCTGCTTCAAAGTCAATCGTTTCCGAAACCCGGTTAATCGTTACTTTTCGGTGATAGAAATGGCCCTCATAAGGCTTTCCATAAGATTCGAAATTTGCTACACGTTGTGACTGAACCTTAAGTGTTGTGTCCATTTTCAAAATAGTAAATTCAATGTTATTTATGCGCAAGCGCTCGATCACATCTTTCTCCTGTTTTTTGATTACAAAATAGCGTGGAACTGTTGTTGTTTGTTGTGCTTCATAGTTGCCATAAAACGGAATATTGCGTTCAAATGGCTTATTTTCATCGTAATACAAACGGTTCTTTCCACTAATTTCACTCTTCTTGTATCCCGCTTCAAAACCGAGAAAGCATATTGAATCTACTTCCGTCGAAAGTTTATAGTCGTGTTTTAATTCTAAAAGAACTTCATTCTTACATTGTTTCCGCATCTTTTCAATCGCTGCAAATTCCGTATTTGTAAAATGAAGTAATGAATTTAAAAATGCTAAGGTTTGCGCCACTCGTTGATCGAAAGGTTTTAGCATATGCGTTTCACTTGTGAAGCTAATAGCATGAAACAAGCGAGCATAGCCCATTGCATAGCGCGGTAAATCGTTAAATTGGTGTATCCCTTTTTCGAGTGTATCGCTTACCAGCTCAACATATGGAACTGTTTTTATTCCCAGTGTAGCCAATTCCTTCTTAACAAATGGAATGCAATGCTTATTTGTCAATTCTGCCAGGGCTTTAGGCATACGCTCAGTCATAGGGTTTATGTACGTCAAGGTATATTGGTAATTTGCACCATTACTTACGTGCGTATCTACAAATACATCAGCATCCACGGCTTGAAATATTTTGGCAAACGTTAATGCATTCTTCGAGTCAGATTTTATGAAATCACGGTTCAGGTCTAAATATTTCGCATTTCCTCTAAAACCATATTCCTCTGGTCCATTCTGATTTGCCCTACTTGAGGCAGAACGATTCAAAACACCATCAACATTATAAGCTGGAATAATTGCGATCACGGTGCGATTTGTGGCAGGTTGTTTGGCTAAATTGTCTATCATTGCCATACAGGCATTAATTCCATCCGGTTCGCCAGCATGGATTCCGTTATTGATCAAAAGTACTGTATTTGCACGCGCAAACTCCAAGGCTTTAGCAGAATCTTCTGGAACATTGTATAGAAACAAATAGATAGAATTTCCACCGTCAGATTCTCCCATTTTCAACAGAATGGAGCCCTTTCTTTCCGCCGCATCTCTATAGAAATCAATGATTTCAGAATAATTAGGCGTGTAGTTTGGAATATTAAAAGTTGTTCTTTTTTGTGCTACCACCGTTGTGCCTAAAAGACAAAATAGTAACAAATACATAAATCTTTGATGGAATAAAGTCATAGAATAGCTTTGAATCGTTATTTTTGAACAAAATTGAGCAAAATAATCATGCGAATCGACATTCTCACCATTTTACCTTCATTATTGGAAAGTCCATTTTCGGATTCAATCATGAAACGTGCACAAGAAAAAGGCTTGGTAGAAATACATATTCACAACATTCGCGATTATTCTACCAACAAACACCGCAATGTCGACGATTATCAATATGGTGGCGGTGCAGGAATGGTAATGAGCATCGAGCCCATTGCTGCGCTAATAGATAAACTTAAAAGTGAACGTGTTTACGATGAAATCATGTACATGTCGCCAGACGGAGAAGTTTTAGATCAAGGGATCTGTAACACCTTATCGCTAAAAAACAAC
>JAYSRU010000002.1:0-6969 GCA_043720875.1 Crocinitomicaceae bacterium | reverse complement strand
ATATGCATTATCACCACTGTCATCCGCATTTTGAGCAGCAACATTTTTATAATGATCTCCAAAAGAAGGAGCATTAATGTCATACACATTTCGTCCAGCTACATCAAAATGAGTATTATCATAATCTCCAGTATTAGCATACGTGTCATCCTCACCTTCTGGAGAATCACCTGCAAATGTATTTGCCATGATTCTCTTTTTACCGTAGTAATGGGTTTTTAAATACGCACACATTTCGTTTGCAAAATTTTGATACGGCGCTGGGTTTGTTTCATAATTATAACCTGTTCCTGGGTAATGACCAATTTGGTTTAGTTCTGCAAATAATTCAAACATGCCCATACTTGTGCTGTAGCCATAGCGTGAAATGAGGTAACGCAATTTTTGCTTAAAATATTTCTTACACAAAGGATCTGTTAGAAAATTTTGAATGGGTTGTTCATACCCCAAACCATTGCTTTGTTGCAATAATTGTCGGTAACTAAAACGAATAGGATTACTTGATGAAGGATTAAGTACCTGATCGCAATTGTAATACAGAAAATAACTCGATTCTCCCTCACCCTGATATAACGAATTAAGGTTTGGTCTATAATAAATATACATGTTTCGTGCTTCTGCAGCTTCAAAAACCTTATCCATTTCATACGCCAATTGTAACCTATCTGTATAGTTACCTGGTTTTTCCCATTCAATATCATAAGAAGTTGGTGTTACTAAAACACCAATGAAATTTGCTCCATTGTCTGCCATTAAATTAAAGCGCTCCAAAGTCTTGTTCGCCATATAAGGAGAATCAAAGCGTGGGTGATAGCCTTCTCCACCAGCATACAAGGTGGGTGGTGTAGTTGGCGGATAAGCCAAATTCCATGAATATTCACTTAATTCTGGCGCTGCAACCGATGCTTTTGGATAAATATGACTACCAACGGGATAAAAACTTTGACCGCCTTTAGCTAAGAACCTTTTATTTGCACCAACATGAATCGGGGGGTTGCCTCCTGGAAAAACACGAAAATAAAATGGTTCGCAGGTTTTGTCAGCTTGTCCGGGCATTACAATCGTGATTTGGCAACTCCACACACCAATTTTTGGTGGCGAAAACCGCACACGAAAAGGATAATTTGTTGGGTGTTCGTTATAACCACCAAGTGCTGCGTATTCCGCATCTGTATATCCAGAACCGTTGATAGGATAACTTGCAGGCACCGGCAAGCTTGTTACTGCCCAAGATGTAAAATCTTTTGTGTAAAACCCATCTATCACCGCATCTCCTGCCAAATTACGGTAGGGTGAGTTGTTATTGAAAACACTATAAATATAATTGGGATTGTGAGGATTATGTGTTGAAGGAGCCGAAAGATGATATGGCGCAACCGGCACTTCAGTATCATTTGAATTTTTACTAACTTGTTTAAAAGTTGCGTAAACACGCAGTTCCCAGTCTAAATAGGGGTTAACTTTTGCACCCGTAGTAGCATTCGATACAAAGTTGTTTACCTTTTCTAAAATAGAGGATGGTAATTCAACTCCCAATTCTAATTTATCGTGTTGGATTACAAATTGTAAATTGGGATAATTCATTACCGCAACATCAAATAATTTTGGAGTAATGACGGCATTAAACTCTGTGCCTGCAGAATGATCAACGGTATTAAAACCAGGATTTAATGTTATTTCTTGGCTTGCTAAAAAATTCTGAGTGTATAAACTTGGAACAGAGACAGTGTTGTTGTATGAGGTTTCTAAGCAAGTGCGTTGAATGGTCATGTTGTAAATTGAGTTGACAAATGTGTTGTTAACAGCCGAGTTAAATTCATTTGCGCAACTAAAGACACTCACTTGTGCACTGAAGTTAGTGACTAAGCTTTGAAACAGCAAAACAGAAAATAGGAATATGTTTTTCATAGTAATCATATTAAGTTACAAATAATTACTAATTATTATCTTTTTCTAATAATTCTAGGCGTTTGTTTAAAGCCTGCATTACCTTTTCTTGTTGAATTAAGTAAATGGTTAATTCTTCTACTTTCTCTACCAATACTCGATTCATTTCACCTAAATCTATTCCATCTTTTTCTACCTCCTTTGCATTTGGAATATTTGGAAGGTGTTTATATTCATTAAAATATTTTTCAAGTTCTGTTAATGGCATCAAAGCATAGTTTTTGTCAAAAACATAATCTGGCCACGCAACATCTAAATTTACTTTTATTTGTCGCGCACGCATCAACCCTTGATTATTAATTTGAAGCAATTTGCGGGCATTATTTTCAATAATGAATATCGGATCATTATTACTACTCAGTAAATTTGTTGTTTTTAAGTGAAATACTCCCAATGCATTTGCTGGCGAAACGCCAAGTGCAAGTTTTTGGGTATGCAGTAATCCTTGCCCATTCAGTGAGAATAATGTTTGCGCTGCGTTTTGTACGTTCATTACGTTTTGCAACGTAACACTTACTGGTGTTTTTAACGTGAAGTATTCTGCAATCCCTACAGGATCGGCTAAGCCAAGTGCCAGTTTTGCACTATAGCTTGTGCCTAAATTATCAAAAGAAACCCTTGGCAATTCAGTTCCAATCCCAACTTTTGACCCAGAACAATAACCAGTATATAAAGAAGCTGTTGAAAAATTGCTATACCAAATTGGTGAGTTTGGCACTGATCCATCAGGATTACTAATACACGGTATTGAGGCACTGGCAGAAGCTGTCACAACAATTGGTCCTTTGTACACCGTTCCATCTCCACTTTTAAATAGAGGTTCTAAAAGACCTGTAGCTGTTTGAATGGAAGGAAGATTGGTGAGGTATAAATTTCCTTCAACTTTAAGATCTTGCCCAAGCTTTGTATTTCCAGTCACACTTAGTGAATCCGAAACTTTTAAGGTAGAATCTATGTGCACAGTTCCCATTACTTCTAATTTGGATATTGGAGTACTGGTTCCAATCCCTACATTACCAGTTGCTGGCAATGAGTTGGGATCTGTTTGAGCAGAAATTGAATTGTAACTTACCCCCCCCCCAGATAGTTAGTAATGATAGCAGTGTTTTTTTCATCGTTTTAATTGCTTAAATTTTAAGCAATGTACACTTTTTATTTAAACATGAGGCAATTTACTTACAACTCAAACACTTTCACTTACAAAGGCCCAACACTAATTAAACTGTGTTGTTCTCTGCGTTTTGAATCGAAAAAAACATCGATGCGTCCAAGGTTTATACCTCCCCAACCCACTTGATTCACCAGCATTTGATTCAAATTACTGTTTGAAAAAACACTTGGCGTTTTAAGAAAAGTATGGGTGTGTGCTCCAATGATCAGGTCAATTCCTTCTGTATTTGCCGCCAATGCTTTGTCTGAAACTTGATCCACTTGGGCATATTCATAGCCTAAATGGGAAAGGCAAATGATAAAATCGCACTTTTCATCCCGCAATATTTTCACCATTTCCTTCGATTTTGCAATCGGATCAAAATACTGTGTTGCGCCAAACAATTCTTTTGGAATGAGTCCATCTGGCTTAATACCTAAAGCAAAAACACCCACACGAAAATCTGGGTAATCAAATAATTTATAAGGAATTGTACCGCCTTGAAGTGGCGTATTGTCAAAATTGTAGTTGCTACAAATAAAAGGGAAGTTTGCAAATTTCTGTGCATTTACAAATCCGTCTAAACCAATGTCGAAATCATGGTTTCCTAAGGTACAACCTTGGTAGCCCATTTCTGACATCAACTTCATTTCCAACACACCTTTGTATTTATTGAAATAGGGAGTTCCTTGAAACACATCTCCAGAATCTAGCAATAATACGTGTTCTTCTTTTGAACGAATTTCTTGAATCAATTTGTGTCTGCGCGCTGCTCCTCCCATGTTAGGGTATTGTGCATGATTTGCAGGCATCGGGTCAATATTGGAATGCGTATCGTTGGTATGTAATATGGTTAATTTTGGAACCTCTTTTTTTAAGGATTGAGCGCCCAATACTTTCGGCATAAAAACAGAACCCGCAACGATAAAACTTGCATTTTGCACAAAAATTCTACGATCCATTTCTTTATAGTTTAATGCGTTGATCCAAAATTGGACTTATTACTTTTTTCTTCTTGATTTCATTAATCAAACAATCTCTGATTAAATAATCGGTTTCAATGTAGCGTAGAGGTTCTTTAAAAAAATCATACTTATCGCCTCCTTTTGCGAGGTAATCGGAAGTAATAATCCAAAGATCTTGTGTATTCTCTTTGCCATTGATCCAAAGTTTACCGCCTTCAATCGTACAACCACCAATCGGCGCACCTCCTACTTTCACGATATAATTCACCAATTCTAAGACCCTAGCCTGCGACATTTTAACGACTACTAATTCATTGTCAAAAGGCATTAGCTTAAAAACATCCCCAACCGTTACAATTCCTTTTGAAACTGGAGAACGCAAACCGCCATTGTTAAACATACAAATGAGCGGTAATTTTTCTTGGTGGGTTGTATCTAAATACTGTTGACCAAAATTAATAACGAGGTCACACACCAAATTACCCAACGTTCCTTCAGGTAAACCTTTCACAAAATCTCCCTCTGCACTTGCTAACACAATGCTCATTTCTTTCAATAAACTATCTCTATACGGTCGAATTAAGGCATCCATTGCGTCATCTTGTTTCAGCGTATCGGCAATGCGGACAGTAGAACTAGCTACTTTATAGTTAGAAACAGTAGAGCAGGCACTAAGGCCTGCTCCAAAAAGTAAAAATATAAAGAAATGTTTCATTCTTATTTTACGCTAAATTGTCTGCTAAATGTTCCAACTGGAGTTTGCACGCGTGCAACATAAATACCTGCTGCAAATTTTGTTGCATCCAATTTTACCTGTGGTAAAGATTCATAATTAGTATTCATGATTTCTTTCCCCATTGCATCTAAGATGGTAATATTTTCAACTTTAGTATCATAAACCTGAATGTATACCTCATCACTTACAGGATTAGGATAAACAACTAGTGAACGTTCGTTAATCACTTTTTCTTCGATACTTCCTGTACCAGAGCAATCAGCAATATACGTCATGTTCGCAAAGTTAATATGACATACGAAGTCAATTGAATCAATGAATGGATTACGATTTCCTTGCACACTATACATGTATTCATTTCTTGCAATTTCGTAGTTATCCACAGCATCTTGAGAATGCCATGTTTTTAAAAGTGTTTGATCTTGGATAGGATTTGGTGTTCCATCAGGTAAGCTCCAGTTTAAACCACCAATGGTGTTATAGGCGGTGGCCATGTAAAAGATAGAACGTGCTGCATTTCCTTTTTGAGACTCTCTTGGTTCGTATACCAATTGTCCGTTTGCATTATTACCTAATTTTCCCTCTAAGTAACTTTGTGTAATTCCACTCACAACCTCACCCAATGCATAGTTGCTTCTTGGAGAGTTAGCTTGCGCTAGGTTTGTTGGGTATAAGTTATGCTGATCAGAATATTCTGGTTTTGCTGGCGAATCTGCAGGAAACGATGGCATCCAAGAGTGACAGTAAGTGTGCTCACGGCTATAACCTGCAATTGTCCAATCAAAAGGATCAGTAACAATCTTACGTTCGCCAGAATAAGCACAAACTACTAAAGAACGCCCTTGTGTCGTATCTAACAATTCAAAATTTTGCATAACCGTAGTTTTATAATTTACATAAGAAATTACAGTATGAGGATTGATCAACGTTGTTAAATCAGAAATAAGCGTTGAATTAGTTCCGGTAATCGTGCCATAATAAGCACCAGTAGCTGAACCAGTTGAAGTAATTGAACCAGTTAATGCAGTTGTGGTGTAATAATTTTCGAAACCTGTTGTTCCGTTAAAACCATACACAGCATATTGTGAAGTTTGATTTGCTACGATACCACGTGGTACAAAATTAGAATTCGGACCCACATAAGCTACAAAACCATTTCCTACAATGTCACCACGTTGGTAAGTTGTTCCGTCTACAGGAACACCCGTCAATGCACCAGCAGTTTTCTTCCAAACTACTACGTAATTTGTAGCTGAAGCTGTTGGAGTAAAAGAACCTGTAATAGTATAGGCCTTTACATTAGGAAACGTTAAAGCTGTTACTTGAGCAGTAGGTTCAGTGGCCAAATTATCCGTTCCGTATCCAATTAAATTAATCACGAATGGACTTTCGTCTGGATCGTCATTAGCAATGGTAAGCGTTGCAGTTCTTGTACCTGTTCCAGTCGGCGTAAATGTAACGTTTAAAGTACTATTTCCTCCACTTGCGATCATGTACAATGTAGAAAAATTGGTTGTAAATTCAGCAGCATTAGCACCAGAAATAGTTGCATTAGAAATAGTTAAGTTACCTGTTCCAGAATTAGAAATGGTAAAAGGATCAACTCCCGCACCACCAACAGCAAACTGATCTCCTGTATTGATGAACGTTGTTGCTTGATTAACCGTTATTTCACGCGCAGGCGCAACATAAGCAGCAATATCCGCAGCATCGCGAGGAATAATTTGATAAATAGTTGTGAATTGGCTTAACGGCCCTGTAATTGTTCTTGGACCAGTTGGAATTGCGGTACCTATCAACGGGTTTGTTGAACCAGTGATACGGATAACACCAGTGTTAGTTCCGTCTGTGAAGTTGTAATTAGTATTGACAACAAAATTTCCTGTGGCTGCAAAAGTGACATTCGTTACTCTTACCAATTGTGACTCATAAGCCTCGCCTAATTGAGGAATAACCAAACTATACGGCGTTGGATTGGTTACGACTCCTTGTTCTGCAACGATTGTAGCAGGTGAGACCTCTAACAATCCGTTGTAATCGATTAACGTTCCGGTAATATGAACGCTATCCCCTCTTAAAACGCTTGTTAACCCTGCTCCATAAACAGCTAAACCGCCTGTTGCGTCTTGTATGTAACGAATTGTTCCTAGTTCAGGTCCGTTTAACGAAAC
>JAYSRU010000001.1:0-21382 GCA_043720875.1 Crocinitomicaceae bacterium | reverse complement strand
TTCTTTGCGCGCACCAACAAACTCAACATCAATGTCTTTGTAATTGAATTGCGCAGTGCCAAAACTTTTAAAAAGATTTACCTTTTTGACGCGTAATTTTGCTCCAGCGGCTTCTGCAAGATCCATTCCCGAACCAATTACCACAATATCGATGTCTTTCGATGGACGTTCCAAGATCAAATCACGCACAAAACCACCAACGATATAGGCATCTGTTCCAAGTTCTGCTGCAACTTGTGCAACAACCTTAAAAATGGGATGCGTTAATATGGAAGCGTAATTTGCCATGGGGGTGCAAATTTACTAAAATTGTATAGAAGAAACGTGTGTAAAAGGTAATTAATTTCTCAATTGCTACACAAATCTAAACTAACTCGATTTGATTACAATTGAGCAACATAGCATCGAATAATTGAATGTTAATTAAGCTCGAATAATCTCAATCGAACTATTCAAACCGATCTTGATAATTTGAGAGGGTTCTATTAGGTTTTCATCTTTTCGCACAGCACAAACAGCATCCACTCCGGCAAGTAATGAAGGGTGAATTTCACTGTAATTATTTGCTTGTGGAAAGCCGGTTAGGTTTGCAGATGTTGCTACTATTGGTCGCCCGATTTTACGGATTAGCGCAAGACAAACAGGATCTTTTGTGATTCGGATACCAACACTGCCATCTTGTGCAATTACTGAGGGTGCCAGATTTTTTGCATTGGGGTAAATGATCGTCATCGGTTTAGTACTCATGTCAACAAGATCGTAACAAATCTCAGGAAATTCAGGAATGTATTTTTCAACCATGGCAAAACCATCAGCCAACAATACAAAGCTTTTGTTTTCGGGACGTTGTTTTAAGTCAATAATTTTTTGACAAGCAGCTTCGTTCGTAGCATCGCATCCTATACCCCAAATGGTATCTGTAGGGAAAAGAATTATGCCGCCATTGGCAATTGTTTCTTTACAGTGTTCTAGTTCTTGATTTTCCATAGGGTAAGTTACAAAATAATTTAACGAGAATGAGTTATTTTTTTAGTGCTAGCGTTGTGCTTGAATCAAGTTTGTATCACACCAACATTATACGCTTTGGTTGCTGGCGATTGATTTGCAGCTTCAATTCCCATTGAGATCACTTTACGTGTATCAATTGGGCTTATGATAGCATCTATCCATATGCGAGACGCTGCGTAATACGGAGAAATTTGTTCATCGTAGCGTGCTTTAATGGTATCGTACAATTCTTTTTCTGCTTCTGGCGTAATTTCTTGTCCTTTCGCTTTTAATGAACTTACTTCAATTTGCAACATTGTTTTAGCCGCCGCCGCACCACTCATTACTGCAATTTCTGCGCTTGGCCAAGCTACAATTAAGCGAGGATCATAAGCCTTACCGCACATGGCATAATTACCTGCACCGTAACTATTACCCATTACAATGGTGAATTTTGGAACAACCGAATTAGCCATTGCATTCACTAATTTTGCGCCATCTTTAATGATTCCACCGTGTTCACTTTTAGAACCCACCATAAATCCGGTCACATCTTGTAAGAAAACCAACGGAATGTTTTTTTGATTGCAATTCATTACAAAACGGGCAGCTTTATCTGCGGAGTCAGAATAAATAACTCCTCCAAATTGCATTTCACCTTTAGCGTTTTTGAATACTTCTCGGCTATTTGCTACAATACCAACAGCCCATCCATCGATACGCGCAAATGCACAAATAATTGATTTTCCGTAATCCGCTTTGTATTCCGTTATTTCAGAATTGTCAACTAAACAGTTTAGGATTTCTTTTGTGTTATAGGGTTTTGAACGCTCTTTTGGCATAATGCCGAAAAGGTTCTTTGCATCTACTTTTGGAGCAATCGTAGGTTTACGGTCAAATCCGGCATCTTTTGGTTTACCAATTTTATCCATCAAACTTCGAATGGTTTTCAAGCATTCTTCGTCATTTTCAGATTTGTAATCGCACACGCCAGAAATCTCGGTGTGGGTAACTGCTCCACCAAGTGTTTCGTTGTCAATGGTTTCTCCAATAGCAGCTTTTACTAAGTAAGATCCTGCTAAAAATATGGTTCCAGTTTTATTGACAATCAGCGATTCACTGCTCATAATCGGAAGGTAAGCACCACCGGCAACGCAACTTCCCATTACAGCTGCAATTTGAACAATACCTTCAGAATTCATGATAGCATTGTTTCTAAACATACGACCAAAATGTTCTTTGTCTGGAAAAATTTCAGCTTGCATGGGCAAATAAACTCCTGCAGAATCAACCAAATAGATGATTGGCAAACGATTTTCCATGGCAATTTCTTGCGCACGAAGGTTCTTTTTTGCGGTTATCGGAAACCAAGCTCCTGCTTTTACGGTAGCATCATTAGCTACAACCAAACATTGTTTACCGGAAACATATCCCATCACAACCACCACACCGCCACTCGGGCAACCACCTTCTTCTGGATACATGTCTAAGCCTGCAAATGCAGCGATTTCAATACGGTCAGTATTAGGATCTAAAAGCTTCTCAATACGTTCTCGGGCACTTAATTTACCTTTTTCGTGTAAAGCGTCGATGCGTTTTTTACCGCCACCTAAATATATTTTTGCAAGTTCGGACTCTAACTTCGAAATTTTAAGACGCATATCGTCTTCGTTCATATTAAAATCTAGTTCTTTTGCTGAAATTGCCATGGTGTGTTTTTAGTTGCACAAATATACTAAACTGTTTTGATTTTCTTATTTGTACAATGACTAAAAGCGCTATCAATTTGAGTCCACCGTGAACCATGCTTCTTGTAGTCTACGGTACTCTGTATGAAATTGATTTAGGTAGTAATTAGTCTCTGCACTGTTACTGTTTTTTGTGGTAACCAACGCATCATAACTTTTATTGATAAGTTCTAAAATTGGTGAGGCCATTAAAATTTGAGAGGCTTGCGCGTCGAAATGGTAATTCTTATACACTTCAATTATTTTGTTGCGGTTATTGACTTCTTCTTCGTTAGGCGTGATCTTTTCATAGATATCACTCAAGAAGGGAAGTAGACGACCACTCAGTTCTATAAAATGGCGCAAAGTCATTACTGCTTCATTTAGTCGTTCAATATTTTTAGCGTCCATGAGTTCCATGTTTTTAATGAATTTACTCAAATTGTTTACATGAAATGAACGTATGCAACTCTTACAAAGTTGGCTTGCATTATTAGGAAAAGTTGTATTTTAACAATTCTTTGATTTAAGTGTACTGATCGATGCTAGAACGGAGTAGTTTGAGGAGTGAACGAAATTGTGATTTACCAACGGTTTTTCCTCCAAAACAATTTATAACTTTACCCCATGATAAAACATGATTTTGATCTAGCTTCATTTAATACGTTTGGAATCTCTAAAAAGGCTAAGCTTTTTGGACGCTTTAGTTCAATTGATGAATTAACAGCGCTTTTGAATACCGAATATGATCGTTTGATTGTGCTCGGTGGTGGAAGTAACATGTTGCTGACCCAAGATTTAGATGCCTTAGTTATTCGCAACGAAATGAAAGGCTTAACCGTTGTGAATGAAACAGATTCACATGTTTTTATCAAAGCGGGAGCGGGAGAAGTTTGGCACGACTTAGTTATGTTTTGTGTGGAGCATAATTATGGGGGGTTAGAAAATCTTTCGTTGATTCCTGGCAGCGTTGGGGCAAGTCCGATGCAAAACATTGGAGCCTATGGTGTTGAAATTAAAGATGTTTTTTTCGAACTAGAAGCCTTTGAAATTGAGAGTCAATCTATCAAAAAATTCACGAACGAAGCCTGCGCTTTTGGATACCGAGAGAGTGTTTTTAAACGCGCAATGAAAGATCAATTTATTATAACATCTGTTACTTTTCAACTCACAAAAAGTAACCACGTACTTAAAACACAATACGGAGCCATTAACGATGAATTACTGAGTAAAGGAATTAGTGCGCCTACTATTCGAGACATATCAAATGCTGTAATTGCGATTCGTCAATCTAAACTCCCGGATCCAAATGTGTTGGGAAATGCGGGGAGTTTCTTCAAGAATCCAGTGATTACGCAGGAACAATTTGAGGTACTAAATGAAAAGTTCCCGTTAGCCCCTAATTATCCAGCCATTAACGGAGTAAAGTTAGCCGCTGGTTGGTTGATTGAACAAGCGGGTTGGAAAGGTAAGCAAGTTGGTAACTGCGGCGTACATGCGTTACAAGCGTTAGTTTTAGTGAATTATGGTGGTGCCACTGGCGAAGAAGTTTTAGCACTTTCTGCTGCGGTTATTAAAAGCGTGGAAGAAAAATTTGGAGTTACTTTAGAGCGAGAGGTGAATATTCTTTAATGTATTCAATCTTACTTTTTTTCATAGCAAGTGTTATTAGTTTTTTGGGTTCTATGCAAGCCGGACCATTAAATCTGTATGTTCTGAATACGGCGTTAAATAAAAACAGACAAACTGCAATTTATGTTGCAATTGGCGGTATTATCCCAGAGATAATTTATTGTTCACTTGCGCTTATTGCGCTCAGTCAAGTTAATCAATTTCAGTTTTTGATGGATGCTTTGAAAATGATCTTTGCGGTTGTTTTATTAATTTTTGCGGGAATATTATGGTTTAAAAAGTCTAAAACAACAGACGTAGTAACACCTACTATTTCAAACGATAAATCTCCGATTTTAAAGTCGGTAAGCACTGGGTTTGTCATCGCTGGGTTTAACCCGCAATTGTTCCCATTTTGGCTTTTTGTGCTAATCTCGTTGGATGCGTCCTTTGATTGTGCGGTGGTTAGTTTGTATGAGAAAGTTTCATTTTGTTTAGGAACCGCTTTTGGTGCGTTTTGTCTGCAATACATGTTAATCTTGCTTTCTGAAAAATTTTCTGCGAGGCTGAAAAAAATAGTAGCCTACAAATATTTCTATAAAATAATAGCTGTTTTTTTCGTTTGTATATTCACTCAGCTGATAGTTCAACACATTTATACAGTAAACCATGATTAACGACCCATTCTTAATGTTAAACACCTTACCATTATTAAAAGATCTTCCTCCTCAAGAATTGGAAGCGTTAAAGTCAATATCAAACATGCACAAGGTAAAAAAATCGGATTGCATTTTTTTTAACGAAAATACATCACAACGCATTTACCTTGTAATTGATGGAACCTTAAAAGTATGTAGTGAAGATGAAGTTGGGAAAGAAATAATTTCAGAGTTGCTTACAGTTGGTGACATATTCGGCCAATTTGATTTTGGGTTGAGAGAACAAAGTGAAAAGCGCGAATATGCACGTGTATTAAGCGATGGTGCTAAATTGATTTGTTTTAGGGTGGATGATTTTCAAAAAATGTTAGCCCTTTATCCCAATTTATTCTACTTGTATTCTACCCTATTGCTTGAAAAAATAACTGCTTTCGAACGAAAGTATAAAGACTTGATTTTTAAACCACTCGAAAAAAGAGTAGCTGATTTTTTTAGAAGGTATGCCAAGCATCATGCAAGTCATAAAAATGGGAAACTGCATGCAGAAATGATGTTAACGCATAAAGAAATTGCAGATTACACGGCAGGTTCTAGGCAATCCGTTACAACGATCATAAATAGTATGATAGCCGATAAAACAATTGAATATGTAGGACGAAAGGAAGTTGTTTTTAATTTTGTCATTTAAGCGACATCGAATTTGCTTCTTTTGCTTCACTTTTGTGCTCAAACTTATGCTTATGCGCACATTAATTTTACTGACCTTACTCGTGGTTTTTTCGAATTGTAAGAAAAAATCGAAAGACACGTTTAACACCAAAGACCAAACACTTTTATCTCAAGCTGATTTCACCGCAGGTCCCAGTAATCATGATGCCAGTGGACAGGTGAAGTTGTATGAAAATGGAGGGGTGTATTCTTTAGTTTTCTCCAATTTCAAAACCGACAATGGTCCAGATTTGAGGGTTTATTTTTCTGGCTCAACTGTTTATGCTGGGTCAAATGAAATAGGTGGTTTGACTAGTACAGAAGGAAATTTTTATTACACATTGAGTAGCTACGATCCCACAAAAAAAACTGTATTAATTTGGTGTAAACAAGCCAGTGTTTTATTTGGCAGTGCCACCTTTCCGTAAATTATTGAGTAAGTATGAGTTATCCTACAATAGAATATAAATCTCTTCGAACGCTTAGCGAAAACGAGTTGATTAAAAATTCGCAGGCGCATTTTCAATATATGAATACGCGTAGGTCTTTGCGCGATTTTTCAGATAAACCAATTCCTAAGGTTGTCTTGGAAAATTTAATTAAAACTGCATCTACAGCACCTTCTGGCGCAAATAAACAACCTTGGACGTTTTGTGTAATTACAAATAAAACGCTTAAGGCACAAATCAGAGAAGCGGCAGAAAAGGAGGAATTTGAAAACTACAGCACAAGAATGTCGGAAGAGTGGTTAAGAGATTTGGCGCATCTAGGAACGGATTGGAGAAAGCCTTTTTTAGAAATAGCACCGGCGTTAATTATCGTTTTTAGAAAGTCGTATGACATTGTTAATGAGGAAAAACATTTGAATTATTATGTAAATGAATCTGTGGGTTTAGCTTGCGGTTTTTTGTTACAGGCAATACACGAATTAGGCTTGGTGTCATTAACACACACACCGAGTCCAATGAATTTTTTAACAAACATATTAAATCGCCCAAGCAACGAAAAACCATTTTTATTAATTCCAATAGGATATCCTGCTGAGCCTGCTTTTGTCCCTGACATTCAAAGAAAAGAGTTAGCTGATATTAGTGTGTTTTACGAATAATTCACTGAATCATGAAAGATATAAAAGCGAAATCCATAGGTGAATTGCGACATGTTGCCGCTGTGCTAGAACAAGTGGCATTCCCAGATTACACAATTCCGCAACAAGCGCTAAATGGTTCGAGCATTGGTCAGCATGTGCGTCATATACTAGAATTTTGGGAGACACTTATGTATAAGGGCTCATTGATTATTAGTTATGATAAACGAGAACGCAAACTTATTCTTGAAGAAAACCCATTGGTTGCGTTGGACTTGGTAGTTAAAATTGAGGAATGGATTAAAAGCGTTGAAAAAGATCAAGAAATTGTAGTGACAACCATAATTTCTGAGGTCTGTTATGAAATGTCAAGTTCTTTATTAAGGGAAATGCATTACAATTTAGAACACACAACACATCACTTAGCTATGCTTACAGCTTTCATCAATAGCTGTTATCCTCAAATTGAACTTGGCGCTAACGTTGGAATGGCTTACTCAACAATTCAATATAAGGAAAGTGCTTTACAACTAAAAGCGCAATAATATGTGCACGGTTACTTATATTGCTGCGGGTGAAAACTTCATTTTAAATTCCAACCGAGATGAAGCAATTGAAAGAGCAAAAGCCACTCCTTTTGAATTGCATTCTGTACACGGAAAGGAAATATATTTCCCGCAAGATCCGCAAGCGAAAGGAACTTGGATCGCACATGACCCAAAAGGATTTACCCTGTGCTTACTAAATGGCGCCAAGGAAAAACATTTGCCTCAGCCTAGATATCGCATGAGTAGAGGACTCATGTTGTTAGATTATTATCAATTTGATACCCCACAAGATTTCAAAACTGGATATCTTTTCGATGGCATTGAGCCGTTCACCTTGATTATAACTGGAAAAATTAAGAATAAGCAGTGTTTGTACGAATTACTTTGGGATGGAAACATAGCGGTATTGTCGTTATTAAATCACTTAGAGAATCATATTTGGTCATCTGCTACCTTGTACAGTAAAACGACAATAGAATTGAGGAAAGAAATATTTAAGCAATGGAGTTTAAAGCGTGCGGAACCTTCGCAAGAGAGCTGTATTGCTTTTCATTCGTTTGAAGGAGATCCTTCGGGAGAAACGAATATTGTAATGGAAGAGAAGAACAAGAAAACAGTAAGCATTTCCAGTATAATGGTTAAGGATAGTGGTTCAACTATTTACTACAAGGATCTAATTGATGGAAAATCGCTCCTATGCTCACTCAATAATTAAGATGAGATTAACTTCTTTCTTTGCCCGAATCAGCAAGTATGAATATTGGCCAATGTGGGTGTTTTATATGCCAATTTTCCCGTATTATTTATACTTAGCGATGAAGTACAGGTCGTGGGCATTTTTTAGTGCGGCTAACCCTGGAATTTACCTCGGTGGATTTTTTGGTGAGTCCAAAGAAGAAATCATGAAATTGATTCCTTCCAACTATTTACCGCAAACAGTTTTTATTGATCCAAATTTACCCGAAGAAAAGCTAAAATTGGAAACATTTACTTTTCCGCTAATCGTAAAACCTGACGTAGGTGAACGTGGAACTGGTGTGATGAAAATAGAATCAATGGATGAATATTTGATGTATTTCTCAAAGCAAACAGAAATATTCTTAGTTCAAGAATATGTGACTTATCCAATTGAGCTTGGCGTGTTGTATAGTCGTTTGCCAAATGAAACCAAAGGAAAAGTAAGCTCAATTACCGGAAAAGAATTTTTAACTGTTATCGGTGATGGTACTAGTTCTGTGCTACAACTTATGAAACAAACTGTGCGCGCTCGGTTTCAAATTCGCCGTTTCCAACAAGAACGATCAGAAAGCTACCTCAATCACGTTTTGAACAAGGGAGAAGCGTTAATCTTAGAGCCAATAGGGAACCATTGCCGAGGCACACGATTTATTAATAGAAATGACTTAATTGAAGATAAACTTAATGTGGTTTTTGATGCCATTTGTTTGCCAATTGATGGCTTTTTTTTTGGTAGATTTGATTTAAAAGTTACTTCCGAAGAAGACCTGATAAAAGGCTTGAATATTAAGATTATGGAACTTAATGGCGTTAGCTCAGAACCGGGACATGTATATGATGTTGACTTTAGTATTTGGAAAGCATATAGTTCCATTATTTGGCATTGGAAAAGATTAGCCGAAATTGCTTTCATTAATAAAACGAATGGCTTTAAAACAGCTTCATTTAAAGAAATCTTGAGGGCTTGGAAAATTTAATACAGGTTTTGTCCATGCATCTTTTAGATAGTTTTGCACGTCACAGTTCCAAAAGTTAAACAAATCTATTTTTTGATTACTTTTATTTTTAGCTAATTTTTAAAATTATATGATAAAAACGATACTAACTACACTCTCATTTTTATGTTTCACGTTGTCGTTTTCAGCACAATGGTCCAATAACCCTGCAATCAATACGCCAATTTGTACGGAAGCTTTTAAACAGAATGATCCACGTATTTTAGACGATGATAAAGGTGGTGCGTTCATTGTTTGGAAAGATGAACGCAATGGATTGCCCGATATATACCTGCAACGGGTGAATAAATTAGGGGTTCCGCTTTGGGCCGCGAACGGCATTAATATTTGTAATGATGCGTCAGATCAAAGTACTCCAAACATTATTAGCGATATGGCGGGTGGAGTAATCGTTTCTTGGAGCGATAGACGTGCAGATCCTGTAAATAGAGATGTTTATGCGCAACGCGTAGACTCAAATGGAGTAGTGCTTTGGGCAGTGAATGGTGTTGCAATTGCAAATAAGCCAGTGCGGGAACACAATGAAAAAATTGCAAGCGACGGGGCAGGTGGTGCTATTGTGGTTTGGGAGCAATTGGATTTAGAATGGGATGTTTGGGGCCAACGCGTTAATGCAAACGGAGTTGTGCTTTGGACAGCTGGAGGGGTTGCTTTGTGTCAAACTGGAGGGAAACGGATTAATCCGAAACTTCAAAAAGATGGCCGAGGTGGAGCAATTGTTACGTGGCAAGATAAACGCTTCGGAGAGTACGATATTTATGCACAGCGCATTTCCAAAGACGGAGTACTTCAATGGGGAAATACTGCGGTGCCAATTTGTTCAAGTACCAATACGCAAAGTAATCCTAAAATCGATCCAAGTAATTCAACAGGTGGCGCATACATTACATGGGCAGACAAGCGTAATGGATTGGATTATGATATTTTTCTTCAAAAAGTGGATAGTAATGGGGTAACTCATTTTGCTGCTAATGGTTTAGCTGTTTGTAATGCAACAGGAAGTCAGTCTGCTCCAGAAATTTTATCTAATAAAGTTGTTGGAGTAATCGTTGCATGGAAAGATAGCAGAGCCGGAAATACAGATATTTATGCGCAACGTATTGATGCCTTAGGCACGGTAATGTGGACTGCGAATGGTATCGCAATTTGCAACAGTACATTCAATCAAATTAATCCCAACATGTGCGAAGATACGCTTGGAGGAGCTATCGTGACTTGGCAAGATTCGAGCAGTAATGGTTTCAATATTAAAGCGCAACATGTTAGTGCGAACGGGAATTTACTATGGCTTACGAATGGTAGCGATATTGGAACTGCCACGGATACTCAAAAAAGTCCGAAAAATGTACCCGATGGTAAAGGTGGTTCTATCTTTGTTTGGCAAGATAAAAGAGCAGGTGTTTTCGATATATTTGCACATCATATTTATGATAACGGGACTTACGTTAATACGGCTAATTTAAATGAAGAGACAATATCTACGGTAGGTATTTATCCAAATCCAGTAAATGATTTCTTGCACATTCAAGTTTCAGATTGGAAAGCAGTGACCTTGATTAATAATTTGGGAGAATTGGTGTTCAAAACCAACGATTTTGTCGAATTTATCGACGTTTTGTCATTTGCTAATGGCTTTTATACCTTACAAGTCGTTTCCAAAGAAGGAACCGTTTTGCATGCTAAATTGAATGTTCAACATTAGCAAGGATAACGCTAAACTGTCCTCCATCTGACAAGCAATCTCTAAGACAGTCGTTATATTTGACGGAATTTAAATCTGTCATATAATGAAAATTCAATTGTTAATATTGGTTATGATTATTGGGCCATTTCAGCTTATAGCCGGAGGTGGCTGGACACCCAAAAAAGGGGAAGGTTTTTTTATGCTATCTCAACGTTACATTGGCGGCGGGTATTTTGCAAATCCGTACGCGAAAATTATTGCTTCCCCCCTTGCAACAGTTATGACAACCAATATTTACGGCGAATACGGTTTAACTAATCGGTTTTGTGCCATCGTGTATTCACCCTTTGTTACTGCTGTTACGCAACAATCAGGAATCGATTCTTCAGGAAATAGTTACAGCAAAGATAAAGCCTTAGGGATAGGAGATATTGACCTTGCTTTGAAATATCGATTTTTAGAAAAAAAAGGATTTAATGCTAGCGTGTCTCTTTGGGCAGGAATCAACTCAGGGGATTATCGAAGCGGTACAACAAAAGAGCTGCATTTAGGAGATGACGATTTTAGTCAAATGTTGAGATTTGACATTTCCAAAGGGTTTAAGAAAAACTATTGGGCTACCATGTATGCAGGGTTTAACAATCGAACGAACAATTATTCAGATGAAATACGTGTTGGTGGTGAAATTGGATACAACCGAAAAGATAAATTTTTCGCAGTACTAAAAATTGATTCTAAATCTTCACTTTTTAACGGGTCTCAACCAGATTCTAAGTACCCAGGAATATATTCTAATAACCTTGAATATTTTGGGATTAGTCCGCAGGTGATGTATAGGTTTAAACATGGATTCGGAATTATGGGAGAAGTTGGTTTCGCTTTGCACGCCAGAAATATTATTGCCGCCCCAAGTTTTTCCGCAGGAATTTTTTATGATCTAAAACGAAAAAAGTAATTTTTACGTAATTAAATGGGGTTGAACTCACTAGATTTATCTATTTTTCCATTTTTAAGCAACTTAAATTTAATCCTATGCCGCAGGTTAAGGCTTTCAACGTATGAAAAACATTGTTATCATTGGGAATGGTATAGCAGGCGCTACGTTTGCAAGAGAACTGCGAAAGCATGACCTTTCAGTATCAAAATTTTCAATTTCTCTCATTTCGGAAGAATCTGATTTATTTTTCTCGCGAACCGCGTTAATGTATGTGTACATGGGTCACATGACACAAGAAAATTTAGAACCTTACTCGCATAAGTTTTGGGATGACGCACAAATAGACCTTGTGTTTAATAAAGTCGTTGAAGTCAATTCAGAAAATAAATTTATCACATTTGAGTCAGGAGAACACATGAGTTACGATGAGTTGATCATTGCAACGGGATCGAAACCAAGACAGGTCAATACGCCTGGATTTAATTTAGAGGGAATACAAGGTTTATATTTTAAACAAGACTTGGAAACCCTTCCGCAGAATAACAAGGAATGCAAAACCGCGGTAATTGCTGGTGGAGGTTTGATCGGAATTGAATTAGCAGAAATGTTGTTGTCTCGAAATATCGAGGTGCACTTTTTAGTCAGAGAAACACATTTTTGGAAAGCCGTGATTTCACGAGAAGAAGGAGATTTCTTACAAAAGCATTTCGATAAACATCATAACGTACATTTTCATTATGAAACAGAAATTGCAGAATTTATTGGCGACACAAAAGTAACAGGTATTAAAACGCTAACTGGCAAAGTGATTGATTGTCAATTTGTTGGAATGACAATAGGGGTCGAATCCAACGTAGGTTGGTTGAATGCTTCCTCTGGCATCAAGGTAAATCGAGGGATTCTGGTAAATGGTTTACTAGAAACCAACATTCAAAATGTTTATGGAATAGGCGATTGTATCGAGTTAATGGAACCAAAACCAGGAAGAAGAGCGATTGAGCCAGTTTGGTACACCGGTAAAATGATGGGACAAGCTTTGGCAAAATCAATGGCTGGAACGCCAACAGATTACAATCCTGGCATCTGGTTTAACAGTGCAAAGTTTTTTGATGTGGAATACCAAACCTATGGAAATGTTTACTCGGTCTTGCAAGAAAATGAAGCGGAGTTTATATTTAAAAACGTGCAAGAAACGATTCTTTTACGTTTCATCTTTAATGCAACAACGCAACAATTTATGGGTGTAAATACATTTGGTGTTCGCTTACGACATGAACTTTTTAACGAATGGATCGAAAAAGGTGCAACGATGGATGAGGTAATATCAAATCTAAAATCTGCAAATTTTGATCCTGAATTTTTTAAACATTATGAGTCAGAAATACTGGATAAGTACAACGAAGAATTCAACAAAAATGTGCAAATAGCCAAGAAAGTATGGTGGAAATCTTTATTAAAAAACTAAGCTTATGAAACCTACAAATTATTCACTAAGCGGAAGTAAGTCGCAATCAATTCCAATGCTTTCAAAAATTGGAATTGCACTTTTTATCCTTGGGATTCTTTTGTTACTTGATGCCCATTTCAAAAATTATCTGCTGAAAGAAAAGTTGGAGACTATTCTCGCATTCGTTTTCATGTTATCTGGTTCGTTGCTTTTTACATTTCGAAAAGATATGGACGTGAAATTTTCTTCGGTGTATAGTAAACAAACAAATTGGACCCAAAAAATTGGATTGTTGGTGAGTTTGATTGGGTTAACGCCCATTTTATTGAGCCTAATGAAAATCGAACTAAAGGTTGGGTTTATAGTTATTCCATGGTGTATGTTATTGATGGCAATAGGAATTGTTGTCTACACGTATGGTTCGTATAAAAGCCATGTTGCTGGAATTAAAAACAATTACAATACTTTTAATTCATTAACCGCCCGAGGAATTTTTGGCTGGTTTGCCGGTGTGATTTTCACCATTTTTTATATTCAATTGTATTGGTACAGCGATTCCTTAGAAGCATTGGTGCGGTTGTTTGATCCAATTTCATTCTTGTTGCAAGGTAAAAGTGCAGATCAATGGTTTGTTTACGGAACGATTTATACCTTTTTGATTTTCTTTTTAGGAATCAAGTTTATGGTGAAGTACAGACACAATCGTTACCAATTTTGGAGAACTGTGGTGGTTATATTTTCACAACTCGTTTTTGCTTATTTCTTGCCTCAAATCATGGAAGGCTTGAACTTTAATAGTGCAACCGTGGATGGAGAATACTTAGGTTATTACAATGGAAATCCGGTAAAAACGTGGCCTTTGGATGAGTCGGCATTTACTCCCGGACATTTGGAAGCCTACGCACAAAAAGCATATCAACCCGTTGGGATGGCCTATTTGTCTTGGAGTATCATTATGTTTTTAGTGATTACTCCGTTTGTCACTTTCTTGGTCGGTAAACGTTGGTATTGTTCATGGTTTTGTGGTTGTGGTGGTTTAGCCGAAACTGCCGGCGATAGCTTTCGTCAGTTGTCCGATAAGTCAGTTACGGCTTGGAAAATTGAACGTTGGGTAATTCATTCGGTGATGGTTTTTGTTTTTGTGATGACTGCTGGAGTTTTGTATACCTATTTCGCAGGAAAAGAATTTGCGTTAGTTTTTCCATCATTTAATAAAACAATTATTTTCAGCATTCTAATGGGCATTTCATTACTCGGAATTCTAGGATTGATTTACGCTTACAGAATCAATGGGAAAAAGAACAATGTACTTATAGCGGCAATCGTAATCTTTGCGTTCATTATGATTATGTTAGTGATTGCCTATTTTTCTGGAAGCAAACATGCCTTCATGCTTAAATCTTCTTCAATCAAAAATGCCTACGGATTCTTTATTGGTTCTGCGTTTTCTGGAGTAATTGGTGTTGGGTTTTACCCAATATTAGGAAACAGAGTTTGGTGCAGGTTTGGGTGTCCAATGGCTGGTTATATGGGATTGTTTCAGCGTTTTGTTTCAAAATTTAGAATTACAACCAACGGTGCGCAATGTATTTCTTGCGGAAATTGTAGCACGTATTGTGAACAAGGAATCGATGTAAGAGCATATGCACAGAAAGGCGAAGATATCAAACGAGCAAGTTGTGTGGGCTGTGGAATTTGTTCGGCAGTTTGTCCACGTGGCGTATTAAAATTGGAAAACGGACCAATTGATTTAAAATCTATGATGAAATAATAATAATTGGCATTGTTTTATAGGTGCTGTGAATTACTTTTACATTAAAAAAATAGGAATATGAAAAATACACTAACTACTTTAGTTTTTGCTTTGCTAAGCATCGGTTGCTTTGCGAAGAATGATCATGCTGAATGGGATGCATTGTTGAAAAAGCACGTTTCGGCTGCAGGGAAAGTGAATTATAAAAAATTTAAGACAGATGTGGCGAAGTTGGATGCCTACTTAAAAGAAATTGCTGCAGATGCTCCGGCAAGTTCATGGACTGCAAATGAGAAAAAAGCATATTGGATTAACGCATACAATGCCTATACTGTAAAAATGATTTTGGATCATTACCCTATAAAAAGTATTAAGGATATAAAAATTGCGGGTAAAGACGCTTGGAAACATGAATGGATTAAAATTGGGTCTGAAACACTTTCATTATCTGAAATAGAAGATAAAAAATTGAGAGAGGCGTTTAAAGATGCGCGCATTCACTTCGCGATTAACTGTGCTTCAAAATCTTGCCCGATGTTATACAATAAAGCGTTTACTTCTTCAAATGTAGAAGCTGCGTTGGTAGATTTGACAACTAAATTTGTAAACAATGCTGCTCAAAATAAAATTACAGCTAAGAGCATTCAAATTTCTGAATTGTTCAATTGGTATGCGGTGGATTTTAAAACGAGCGGAACGGTAATAGATTTCTTGAACAAATACAGCAAAGTAAAAATTGAAAGTGGTGCAACCATAGCTTATTTAAAATACGATTGGAATATTAACGAATAATACATGACTGTAAAGACCAAAACGCTAAAGAAAAGAGAATCCTATTTAGCTAATTCTGACGCACAAATTGCAATTCTTGAAAAAGGAATTCAAGGTGTAGCTAAGTTTAGTGAAATGCTTGAAAAGACTTCAAATTTACCGCTTAAGCCAAGTAAGCTGGAGATCTTGCAAATCAATATGGGTTATATGTGCAACTTAACTTGCGATCATTGCCACGTTGATGCTGGTCCTGACCGAAAGGAGATAATGGAACGCTCCACCTTAGATTTACTCTTGAATTTGATAGATAAAGAAAAGGTGAGCTGTGTTGATTTAACAGGCGGAGCGCCAGAAATGCATCCAGATTTTATGTGGTTTGTTTCAGCATTAGCAAAAAGAAACGTGAGAACCTTGGTGAGAAGCAATTTAACCATCTTGGTTTCGAATAAGACTTACAGAAAGTTACCTGATTTTTTCAAGGCAAACAAAGTTGAGGTTGTCGCTTCTATGCCGTGTTACACGCAAGAAAATGTGGACAAGCAAAGAGGAGATGGAACGTTTACAAAATCAATCGAAGCACTTAAAATTTTGAATGAAATTGGATACGGTATCGAAGGATCTGGTTTGGTTTTAGATTTAGTGTATAATCCAGGAGGACCAAGTTTACCCGGAAATCAAGCCGGTTTAGAACGAGATTATAAAGTAAGATTATTAGAAGACTGGGGGATCAAATTCAATCATTTGTTTACGATTACCAATTTACCAATTTCTCGATTTTTAGACTTTTTGATCGCTTCAAAACGTTACGAAGAATACATGGTGAAGTTAGTCAATGCTTTTAATCCTGAAGCTGTCAATGGCGTGATGTGTAAAAATACCTTGAGTATCGATTGGCAAGGGTTTTTGTATGACTGTGATTTCAATCAAATGTTGGAATTAAAAATAGCGCATACACAGCAGCACATTCGTGATTTCGATCTTTCAAAGGCACAAAATCGAGCTATCGTAATAGGTCAACATTGTTTTGCCTGTACTGCTGGCGCTGGTTCAAGTTGTCAAGGCGCATTAGTGTAAGATGAAAAAACGACTCATTATTTTCATTAAAACACCTTCCCTTGGAAAAGTGAAAACGCGACTCGCAGCTACAGAAGGTGAGGCGGAAGCGCTTAGTATTTATGAGCAATTATTAGCCTATACCAACGCTATAAGTTTAAAATTTACAGAAGAAACTGAAATCCAGGTGCATGTCTATTTTTCAGAAGCCAATGGAAATGAGCACTTGTTTCCGAACGCTGCAAACAGATTTGTTCAAGTTGCCGGAGATTTAGGCGTTAAAATGCAAACAGCTTTTGAAGATGGTATCGAATGGGGGTTCGAACAGCAAGTAATCATTGGTTCGGATTGTGCTGAAATCAATGAAATAGATCTGAAACAAGCATTTACGGCACTCAATTTTTGCGATGTTGTACTCGGTCCAGCATTTGATGGTGGATATTATTTATTAGGTTTGTCAAAAATGGTTGAAATGATTTTCGCCAATAAGCCTTGGAGTACCCCGCAATTGTTTGCATTAACCCAAGCAGAAATTGTAAAAAATGGCTACGGTTTATTTCTGTTAGCTACAAAATCAGACGTTGATACCATTGGCGACTGGAATAGGAAAGAAAATTTAATACACCACATACATTAAAAATATACATGTCTAATCTAGAAAATGCAATGCAAGATAATTATTTAGAAACTACGAAAAATGTTTACCGCGATGCAGCGTTAACGCCAGATGTTGGATTGTGTTGTACCACAACACCTGTATGGCTGTTACCCGGATTAGACATGCCTGTAATTATGCAACAAATGAACTACGGTTGTGGAAGCACAGTGAATCCACGCGATTTATCCAACAATCCGAAAGTATTGTATGTTGGTGTGGGTGGTGGAATGGAATTGCTGCAATTTGCATATTTCAACCGAACAAAAGGAGGAGTAGTAGGAGTAGATGTAGTGGATGAAATGTTAGAAGCTTCGCGCAAAAACTTTTTGGTGGCAGAAGAATTGAACCCATGGTTTAAATCTGATTTCGTAGAATTGGTGAAAGGTGATGCATTAGATTTGCCCGTTGAATCGAATTCGATCGATGTGGCAGCTCAAAATTGTTTGTTCAACATCTTCAAGCAAGACGATTTGAAGAAAGCAATTTCTGAAATGTATCGCGTGCTTAAACCCCACGGCAGATTAGTGATGAGCGATCCAACATGCGAGCAAGTAATGAACGATAACTTGAGAAATGATGAGCGTTTGCGTGCACTTTGTTTAACAGGTTCATTATCGATAGCTGATTACATCAAAACATTTACCGATGCCGGTTTCGGAACCATTGAAATTCGTGCAAGAAGACCATACAGGGTGTTGGCCCCAACCCAATATGCTACGGATGAATTAATCTACATAGAATCCTTGGAAATTGCCGCCATAAAAGACCCAATGCCAGCCGATGGTCCATGTGTTTTTACAGGGAAAGCTGCCATTTATTATGGCAGCGAATCATTTTTTGACGATGGAAATGGACACACCTTAATGCAAAGTCAACCCCTAGCAATATGTGATAAAACGGCCGGAGCTTTGGCTAAACTTGGGCGAAACGATATCTTTATTTCTGAAAGTACCTTCCACTATGATGGTGGTGGCTGTTGTTAATTTTTATGCAAAGGATAGATCTTTTCGAATGAAAAAAGTAGACTTTTCCACGCGGTACGCCCTTATGAACGGACTCAAGGAGTTAAACATTAAAGGTGTTCGGTTTCTTACCCATAAATTGAAAGATTTTTTATTGCCCGTTCCCGATGAAGCGGTGGTGATCACAACAACCAGAAAATTGTTATTCAAAGTGAATCCAAAAGAAGACAAGGGTGTAGAGTTGCAGTTGTACCAATTTGGAACCTACGAAGAAGGCACACTTTGTTTCATTGAGAAATACCTAAACCCAGGCGATGTTTTTGTGGATGTTGGAGCCAACATTGGGTTAATGTCCATCGTTGCCGCAAAACGAGTAGGAGCAACCGGCAAAGTTATCGCCTACGAAGCCCATCCAGAAACCTACGCAGAATTAGTTGAAAATTGTGAGCGCAATAACTGCACGAACGTTACAGCGGTGCACAAAGCAATTGGTGAGCAAGCGGGCAACGTTTTTATAGCGCTCGATCCCATAAACAAAGGTGCGAGTTCTATTGTGGCGAGCAAGGGCGCAGGCGCAGCAGTGAAATGTGTTACACTTGATGCAGAAAATCACTTTCGAATGGACATGATAAAAATTGATGTGGAAGGGTTTGAATTACCCGTTTTTCGTGGAGCCAAAGAAAGTTTAGCACAACACCAACCCATTGTTATTTTCGAATCCATTAAAGAACTCACCGACAGTTCAACCACCCAAGAAATTCACACAGTGTTGTCCGACTTAGGCTACCGTTTCTACCTCCTCAAAAAGAGCAAAGACAAAAACAGTGGACTAGTAGAAATACTGAGTTTAAACGATTTCCCGCAGCACGATAACGTTTTTTGTTTCCCGAAAGGTAAAACAGTTTAAACAATTTTTTTTTGGCGCCCATTTCCGCCTTTCGTTCCCAAGATTTCGCTAGAAAAAGCAAAATGCTTTCCACTTTCGTCGGGGTCGACCTAACAGAAAAAGTTAAAAACATGCGTAAAGCCGCCCGATTTTGGGAATAGACACATGATTTTCTTTTTCTAAATCAACTTTTTCATTAACTTAAAGTGAAAATTGATTTTTCATGCTACCCATTGTTTACTTAAATCGCCAAGAAATTGGCTTAAAAGCCTTTTATTACGTAAGTTTTAACTTTAATAGGGTCATTTATCAACTTTTCAAATCGTTGGGAACTAGTTTTTGGGATGAATACGAAAAATGTTGGGTTTTTGATGAGGCACATTATTCTTTAGAGGCATTATATGCTCAGTTTGAAGGAAAAGCGCAATTTGTATTAATGGAAAAAACATTGGAAAGTCTTGAATATAAAAAGGCTCATTTGCGACCCTGTCATTTTTTAGAACCAATAGATGCTGACAAAGCACTAGAGGTTCAGTTATTTGTTCGCTATTTAACATCAAAGCGTTACAGTCCAAATACGATCAAAGTGTATTCAGATTCCTTGTCTACTTTTTTACGCTATTTTTCAACGAAGAGCATTTTGGAAATCTCGAATGATGATCTCATCGATTTCAATAACAATTATATATTGAAGAACAACTTTTCGGGTTCATTTCAAAATCAGGTTGTGAATGCGGTGAAGTTGTTTTATACCACAATACATCGCCATAAAATTGAAGTGGAATTGATCCATCGACCAAGGCGAGAAAAATTACTCCCAAATGTGTTGAGTAAAGAAGAAGTTAAATTGATTTTAAATGCGCATCATAATTTGAAACATAAAACCATGTTGTCTTTAATTTATTCCTGTGGATTGAGATGCGGAGAACTAATTAACCTAAAAATCTTAGATATTGACTCAAAACGAAATATTGTAATCATTCGCCAAGCCAAAGGAAAAAAAGACCGAATTGTGCCTTTAAGTTTAAAAGTATTGGACATGTTACGTGAATATTATATAATTTATAAACCAAAGCATTGGCTATTTGAAGGGCAGGAAATTAGCACACCTTATTCTGAAAAGAGTTTGCAAAATGTATTAAAGCAAAGTTTAGCAAAAAGCAAAATAACAAAACCAGTCACCTTGCATTGGTTACGCCATAGTTATGCAACCCATTTACTTGAAGCTGGCACTGATTTACGTTACATTCAGGAGCTTCTTGGACACAATAGCAGTAAAACAACTGAAATCTACACGCATGTAAGTACGAAAAATATTCAAAAAATTATCTCCCCATTTGATAGTTTGTGAAAAAACAGTAAATTTGAGAAATATAGCCTCCTGAAACAAGACATATACAACCACCGTATGTTGTATATGTCGCATAAAATGAGACATATAAATAAGTTAGTGGCAACCCTATGACGACCGACAGAGCAGCAATAAACCGACAGAAAAATGACCCGAAATGCCAACCGCACAAAATGGCACATTTGGTTTTGCCCGACACACAAGCCAACGCTTCGCAAAATCAAAAGAGCCATTTTTTTGCCAACGCACTGACATCGTTTCGACATTAAAACTTATCTTAACCGACTGAAAAATGAATATAAATTTGTAGATGGAATTAAAAGAATTGAAACCCAGAAAGGCACTTAACAAAGCCTTTTTAAAAGTAAAGCCGAACAGGACTGAAATTGAAGGTTTCAAGACAAATCTTATTCAGCTACTCGACAGGACAAATGACACAGAAAGCGAAGAGTTTCATAAAAATCTTGTCATTGACTTTTTAAAGAAAACTTATTACGACCCAAACCATTTTATAAATACCAAAGGCCGAAACGACCTTGTTATTCATAATGGAAACAACGCAAGCAGTTCAGTTGGTGTAATCATTGAAGCAAAAAAGCCGACCAACAAAACAGAAATGATAACCACTAAAAAACTGAACGCAAAAGCGTTTCAGGAATTAGTGCTTTACTACTTAAGAGAAAGAATAACACATAAAAACCTTGAAGTAAAATATCTTGTTGCGACCAACATAAATGAATGGTTCATTTTTGACGCAACACTATTTGACAGGCTTTTTGCACAAAACAAAAACCTTGTA